>JALYMB010000033.1 GCA_030773935.1 Actinomycetota bacterium
GACCAGCGCCACCTGCTGGCGCTCGGCTTCGGGCCCGATCACCAGCGTGTCGATCAGCTCCTCGCCCTCTTCCACGAACCGGTTCACGCCCACACGTGTGAGCTCCCCCGTCTCGTACCGGCGCTGCTCGTCGAAGGCGGCCTCGGCGATCAAGCCCTGGAACCAGCCCTTGTCGATACCGGCCAGCACACCCTCCAGCATCGAACCCTCTCCCATCCGATCGATCTCGGCGAACAGATCCTCGGCCAGTTCCTCGATCCGGTCCGTGAGCGACTCCACGAAGTAGGACCCCGCGAGCGGGTCGATCACGTCGGCCACCCCGCTCTCGTACGCGATCACCTGTTGGGTGCGGAGCGCGATCTTCGCCGCCTCCTCCGTGGGCAGTGCCAACACCTCGTCCAGGGCGTTCGTGTGCAGCGACTGGGTGCCCCCGAGCACGGCGGCCAGTGCTTCCAGCGCCGTGCGCACCACGTTGTTCATGGGTTGCTGCGCGGTGTTCGACACCCCGGCGGTCTGCGTGTGGAACCGCAGCCGCATCGCGGCGGGATCGACGGCGCCGTATCGATCCCGCAGCCAGTGCGCCCAGATCCGCCTCGCGGCACGGAACTTCGCGAGCTCCTCGAAGAAATCGATGTGGCTGTTGAAGAAGAACGACAATCCGCTGGAGAACGCATCCACGTCCAGACCCCGCCGCTGCCCCAGCTCGACGTAGGCGAAGCCGTCGGCCAGCGTGAAAGCCAGCTCCTGTGCCGCGGTCGCGCCCGCCTCGCGGATGTGGTAGCCGGAGACGCTCACCGGATGGAACCGGGGAACGCGCTCGGCGCAGAAGGCCATGAGGTCCCCGATCAGCCGCAGGTGGGGGCGGGGCGGGAAGAGCCATTCCTTCTGCGCGATGTACTCCTTGAAGATGTCGGTCTGCAGGGTCCCGTCCAGCTCGGCCCAGGGCACGCCCTGCCGTTCCGCGGCGGCCAGGAAGAACGCGAACGCGACGACCGCGGGCCCGCTGATCGTCATGGACGTGCTGATCTCCCCCAGCGGGATCCCGTGGAACAACGTGTCGAAGTCCGCGAGCGAGTCCGTCGCCACGCCGCAGCGGCCCACCTCGCCCTCGCTGCGGGGGTCGTCGGAGTCCAACCCCATCAGGGTGGGCATGTCGAAGGCCACGGACAGACCGCCCTGGCCCTGTTGCAGCAGGAAGCGGTAGCGAGCGTTCGTCTCCTCCGGCGTCCCGAACCCTGCGAACTGCCGCATCGTCCACAGACGGCCCCGGTACATCGAGGGATAGACGCCGCGCGTGAACGGGAAGGCGCCGGGCTCGCCGAGCTTCTCGGCGGGATCCCAGCCGGCCAGATCCTCCGGCCCGTAGAGGGGGTGCAGCGGCTCACCGGAGAGCGTGGCGATCTCGCGATCGTTCTGGTCACTGGGCGACACCGTCACAGGCCCTCCTCGGCTTCGGCACGGCCGGTCAGTCTCCGGCGGCGACCGTCGCTTCAAGGATAGCGGCGGTGCGGTACGGGTCCACGCGGCGCGCGGTCAGATCGTCGGCGATCGCGGGGGCCGCATCGAACGCCGCCGCGACCCGGGTTCGGAACCTCGCGGCGGCCAGCGACTCCACCTCGCCGCGCAGTCGCGCCCGGCGTCTCGTCTCCACCCCGCCGGTCGCCACCATGTGGGCTCGATGCGACTCGATCGCGGCCCACAGCTCGGCTACGCCCTCCTTGGAAGACGCCGTCGTGGTGAGCACCGGCGGCGCCCAGTCCCGCGGCGCGCCCATGCCGAGCATCTGCCGGAGGTCCCGTGCGGTCTCTCCCGCACCGTCCCGGTCCCCCTTGTTCACCACGAAGATGTCCGCGACCTCGAGGATCCCGGCCTTGGCCATCTGCACCGCGTCACCGGCGCCGGGCGCCAGCACCACCACGGTGGTGTCGGTCGCGGCGGCCACCTCCACCTCGGCCTGCCCCACGCCGACGGTCTCCACGATCACCTGGCCGTAGCCGGCCGCGTCCAGGATCCGGACGGCCTCCGGAGCCGCGAGCGCCATCCCGCCCAGGTGCCCGCGCGTGGCCATGGAACGGATGAACACACCCGGGTCGGTGGCGTGTTCCTGCATCCGCACGCGGTCACCCAGCAGCGCCCCGCCGGTGAACGGCGACGTGGGGTCCACGGCCAGGACGGCGATCCGATCCCCGCGAGCCCGAACGGCTCGCACCAGCTCCCCCCCCAGCGTCGACTTGCCCACGCCGGGTGCGCCCGTCAGACCGATCGTGGCAGCGCTGCCCGTGCGCCCGAAGATGCCCGCGGACAGGGCCGCGAGCTCCGGGGCGCCGTCCTCCACGAGCGAGATGGCGCGCGCGACCGCCCGCCGCTCGCCGGCCAGCACCCCCCCGATCAGGTCGGTCACGTCCACGGGGCCGAAGCCTACCCGGCGTCGGGCTCGGAGGGTGGTGCCCGATCCACCGGCACGGGCGTTCGTTCGAGAGGGGCGGGATCGGCGGGGGCGGCGCCCGGCATCGCCATCAGCGCGTCCCGCACCGATCGGCAGATCTCGCGCTGCTCGGCCAGCGCTGGATCGTCGTCGCGTGCGAC
>JALYMB010000034.1 GCA_030773935.1 Actinomycetota bacterium
CCCATGAGGACCTCGAGCGGCACCCCGTCGATGCCAACCCCGCCGGCGACGAAGTGGAGGGGCGGGTCCACGTGCGTGCCGGTGTGCGTGCCGATCCGCAGCTCGCTCACGTTCGCGTCGTCGCCGTCAGCGATCCGCTGCTGCGGCAGAACCTCGATGCCCGGGTTGCCCGGCCATACCAAGAGCTCCGGGGAGATCGGCAGGGAGACATCGATCACGACCGCCTGCGGCGCAGGAGCTTCCAGCATCATCCTCAAGCCCCCTTCGCGCGACGGTACCGCCGGATCAGCGCGTTCGTGGACGAGTCGTGCTGCAGGTCGGGCTCGTCGGAGGACTCGAGCTCGGGCACGATCCGGTTCGCCAGGACCTTGCCGAGCTCCACACCCCACTGGTCGAACGAGTCGATCCCCCAGATCGTCCCCTGCGTGAACACCTTGTGCTCGTACAGCGCGATCAGCTCGCCAAGGATGCGTGGGGTCAGCTCCGGGGCCAGGATCGTCGAGGTGGGGTGGTTGCCCGCGAACGTGCGGTGCGGCACCTGCGCGGGCGGGACTCCCTCGGCCTCGACCTCGTCGCTAGTCTTGCCGAACGCGAGCGCCTCGGTCTGGGCGATGAGGTTCGCCACGAGGAGGTCGTGGTGACGGCCGACGGCGTGGCTCGGGCGCTCGAACCCGATGAAGTCCGCGGGGAGGAGCTTCGTGCCCTGGTGGATCAGCTGGTAGTACGCGTGCTGACCGTTCGTGCCCGGCGTACCCCACACCACCGGCCCGGTCTGGTAGTCGACCGGGTTACCCCCGAGATCGACCGACTTGCCGTTGGATTCCATGTCGAGCTGCTGCAGGTACGCCGGCAGCTTCACGAGGTGCTGGCTGTACGGCAGGATCGCGAGCGTCTCCGCGCCGAGGAAGTCGCCGTACCAGACGCCGAGGAGACCCATGAGCACGGGCATGTTGCGGTCGAACGGCGCCGTGCGGAAGTGCTCGTCCATCTCGTGGAAGCCCGTGAGCATCTGACGGAACCGGTCGGGTCCGATCGCGATCATCAACGACAGGCCGATCGCGGAGTCGAGCGAGTACCGGCCGCCCACCCAGTCCCAGAAACCGAACATGTTCGCGGTGTCGATGCCGAACGCCGCCACCCTCTCCGCGTTCGTGCTCACCGCGACGAAGTGCTCGGCCACGGCGCCATCGCCGAGGGCCGCGGTGAGCCAGTCGCGCGCGGTGCCGGCGTTCGTGAGGGTCTCGATCGTGCCGAACGTCTTGGAGGAGACGACGAACAACGTCTCCGCGGGGTCGAGGTCGCGAGTGGCCTCGGCGATATCGGTGCCGTCAACGTTGGAGACGAATCGGAACGTCATGTCACGATCGCTGAAGTCCTGCAGGGCCTCGTAGGCCATCGCGGGCCCCAGGTCGCTGCCGCCGATCCCGATGTTGACCACGTTGCGGATCCGCAAGCCGGTGGCGCCGGTCCAGGTGCCGGCGCGCACCCGATCCGAGAACGCCGACATCCGGTTCAGAACCTCGTGGACCTCTGGCACCACGTCGTGGCCGTCCACCTCGATCACGGTGCCGCGGGGGGCGCGCAGGGCGACGTGCAACGCAGCCCTGTCCTCGGTGACGTTGATGCGGTCGCCTCGGAACATCGCGTCGATCCGGTCGCGCAGCCCGGCGCGATCGGCCAGAGCGAGGAGCAGGCCGAGCGTGTCGTCGGTCATCAGGTGCTTGGAGTAGTCGAGGAACAGGTCGCCGGCCTGGAGCGTCAGTCGGTCGCCGCGCCCGGCATCCTCCCGGAACAGGTCGCGCAGGTGAACCCCTTCCTGCCTGGCACGATGGGCCTCCAGGGCCTTCCACTCCGGGGTCGAGCTGATCGTCATCGCCGGTCCCTTCCGGTCACGCCTCAGGCCGGCTTCTCGGCGTGACCGCCGAACCCGCTGCGCATGGCCGACAGGATCCTGTTCGCGAAGTCGGCCTCTCCACGAGACTCGAACCGGTCGTACAACGCGGCGGAGAGCACGTGCACGGGCACGCCCTCGTCGATGGCGGCGAGCATCGTCCACCGTCCCTCGCCCGAGTCGGAGACACGGCCCGAGAAGCCCTCCAGCGCGGGGTCCTGCTGCAGGGCGGCCGCCGTCAGATCCAGCAGCCAGCTGCTGACCACGCTTCCGCGGCGCCACACCTCGGCCACCTCGGCCGTGTCGATGTCGTACCGGTAGTACTGGGGGTCGCGAAGCGGCGCCGTCTCGGCGTCCGGCTCGCGCTCCTGCGCGCCCGCGTCGGCGTGCCGCAGGATGTTCAGGCCCTCGGCGAATGCGGCCATCAGCCCGTACTCGATGCCGTTGTGGACCATCTTCACGAAGTGCCCTGCCCCGGACGGCCCGCAGTGCAGGTAGCCGTCCTCGGCGGTGCCGGTCGCGGCCGCCTGCTCCCGGCCGGGCGTCCGCGGTGCGCTGTCGCGCCCCGGCGCGAGCGCCTTGAAGATGGGGTCGAGCCGGCGGACCGACTCCTCCGGGCCGCCGATCATGAGACAGAAGCCCCGCTCCAGCCCGAAGACGCCGCCGCTCGTGCCCACGTCGACGTAGTGCACGCCCTTCGCCGCGTAGCGCTCGCTGCGCTCCACGTCGTCGCGGTAGTAGCTGTTGCCCCCGTCGACGATGGTGTCGCCGGTCTCCATCAGGTCGTGGAGCCTGTCGGCCGTGCCCCCCGCGTGGGCCGCCGGCACCATGATCCAGGCTGCGCGCGGGGTGGTGAGCTTGCCCACGAAGTCCTCCATCGAGGCCGAGGCGATCGCCCCCTCGCCCTCGAGCAGGCGCACCGGATCCGCGTTCACGTCGAAGACGACCACCTCGTGACCCGCCTGCATCAGCCGGCGCGTGAGGTTCGCGCCCATCCGGCCCAGTCCCACCATGCCCAGCTGCATCCTCGGCTCCTCCCGTGTCCACCCCTGTTCGGCGCACCGTCGACGGCGTGCGATCTCCTCCAGCCGTTGCCTCAGGCGGTCCAGCGTCTCACCATGCCGTGTTCGGCGAGGACCGGCAACGTGCAGGGTAGGGCTCCCGGATCCTTGAGACCCGAGGAGCCGGAGATGACGACGGCGTGGGTCGGGAGGGGCTAGGCTTCGGAGGTCCAGCGGAGGACCCGACCGAACGGAGCGTGAGAGATGTCCGATATCCCAGGCGGCCCGACGCCACCACCACCACCGCCGCCACCCGGCACCCCGCCCGGACCCGGTGGCATGCGTCCCCGGACGCTGGGCGAGATACTGTCGGCGGCGTTCGACATCTACAAGGCGAACGCCTCGAACCTGATCCTGGTGGTGGCGGTCGTCGTGGTGCCCCTGTCGCTGCTGGGCGCGCTGCTCGACCAAGCCATCCAACCCGATGAGGTGAGGACAGTCGACCCCCTCGGAAACGTCCAGATCGATTCGGGAAGCGCGTTCGCCGGATTGTTCGCCTGGCTGGTCTTGATCGTGGTCGGAATCATCATCTGGGGTGTGTTGGAGGCGGCGATCGTCCGTGCGGCAGCGGAGGCGACCATCGGCGATCCCGTCGATGTGCAGGCGAGCTACCGCTGGGGGTTCAAGCGGTTCGGAAGCATCCTCCTGGTCTCGCTGCTGGTCGGCCTGGCGGTGCTCGCCGGAGCGTTGGTCTTCCTCATCGGCGCCCTGGTCGTCCTCACGTTCCTGTTCGTCAGCATCCCGGCGTTGGTGGTCGAGAATCGACGAGGAACCGAGGCCATGAAGCGCTCCTGGCAGCTCGTCTCGGGGAACTTCTGGCACGCCCTCGGTGTGATCTTGGTGACGTTCATCATCACCGGCGTCATCGGCATCATCCTCAGAGCGATCGGCGGGGACAACTGGTTCGGCGCGTGGATCTTCTCGGCGATCGACCAGATCATCACGGCACCGTTCTCCGCGCTGGTGAGCGTGCTGCTCTACCTCGATCTGCGGGCGCGGAAGGAGGCGCTCACCGCGGCTTCCCTGCGGACCGAGCTCGCCTCGAACGCCTAGACATCCCACGGCCCTAACGCGTCAAGCGGCGATCTCCTCCGGGTGCGGCCATGCGACGTCCTCGTCGTAGAGCGTCCGGTGCACCAGACAGCCATGCAAGATCCCGGCCCAGCGGTTGCCGAGCGCCCGCAGGGCCTGGTGG
>JALYMB010000035.1 GCA_030773935.1 Actinomycetota bacterium
GGGCCAGGTCGAAGTCGTGGGGGTTCGTCGAGGCCCGGCGAGCGTCCGCCTCCTTCACGAGCCCCTCGCGGACCAGGTGCACCAGCGCCTGATCGAAGGTCTGCATCCCGTAGTACTCGCCCTCGGCGATGACCTCGAGGATCGACTCGGTGGCGCTGGCGTCCGCGATCCGGTCGTAGATCCGGCCGTTCGCCACCATCACCTCGACGCACGGCACGCGGCCCTTCCCGTCGGCGCGCACGACCAGACGTTGGGAGACGATCCCACGCAGCGCGCCCGCGAACGAGGTCCGAAGCTCCTTGTGCTGCTGGGGAGGGAACAGGTCAAGGACACGGTTGATGGTCTCCACGCAGTCCACGGTGTGCAGCGTGGAGATCACCAGGTGACCGGTCTCCGCCGCCTGGATGGCCGACAATGCCGACTCCGGGTCGCGGATCTCGCCCACGAAGATCACGTCGGGGTCCTGGCGGATCACGTGCTTGAGCGCGGCGGCGTAGGAGTCGGTGTCGATACCGATCTCCCGCTGTTCGATGATCGACATGTTGTCGTCGTGCACGACCTCGATCGGGTCCTCGATCGTGACGATGTGGGCTCGGCGCGTGGCGTTGATGTGACCGATCATCGATGCGATCGTCGTGGTCTTGCCGGTGCCCGTCGGGCCCGTCACCAGGACGAGCCCGCGCGGGGCGTCGGCCAGGCTGGCCAGGACCGGCGGCAGTCGCAGCTCCTCGAAGGAGGGCACCTCGGAGCGGACCCGGCGGATCGCCAGGCCCACCATCCCGCGCTGACGGAAGACGTTCACGCGGAAGCGTCCGACGCCCGTGAGCGTGCTCCCGAGGTCGGCCTCGCTGCTGGCGAGGAACTCCCGCTTCTTGTGCTCCGACATCAGGATGTTCGCGAAGGACTCGGTGTCGGCGGCCGTCAGGGCCTCGAAATGCGTGGGTTGCAGGTCGCCGTCCACGCGGATGAACGGCACGTTGCCGACCTTCAGGTGGAGGTCGCTGGCTCCCCGTTCCACCGTGAATCTGAGCAGTTCCTCGATGTTCATAGCGGCGGCTGGCTCCCTCTCGATCGATCCGGCGGTCCCTCGTTCCTTCGGTCGCCGGGGGCTCGGGCCTGAGCCCGGCCCGCCAACCCGTCCTTGGGGCCCGCATAGAATCCCGGCCATGCGCCCCGCGGAACCGGACCAGTCCCGGTGAGCGGCCCTCCGGATCCGTCCCCGGGCCGCGTCCCGCGTCGTCGTCGTCGAGGACGCCGGGGCACGGCCTCCGGCGCGGCGGACGAGGCTACGGCCGGCACCCAGGCACGGGGCACCGCCGGCTCGAAGCGCGCGAAGGCCGGCACAAGCACGCCGGCCCGCCCGACCCGCAGTGAGGTCTCCGCGGGAGGGGTCGTGTACCGGCGCGAGGGAGACGACGTGGACGTCCTCCTGGCCGCAAGGCGCACCCGGCGCGGGGACCTGGCCTGGGGCTTGGCCAAGGGCGGGATCGAGCCCGAGGAGACCATCGAGGCGGCCGCCGTCCGAGAGGTCCGCGAGGAGACCGGCATCGTGGCCGAGATCGAATCCTCGCTGGGCGAGACGCGCTACTTCTACGTCTGGGACGACGTGAGGGTCCGGAAGGTTGTGCACTTCTTCCTCATGCGCGCCGTCGGCGGCGACACGAACGACCACGACGACGAGATGGAGGACGTCCGCTGGTTCCCGCTCGAGCGCGCACTGAAGCGCGCCGCGTACCGGGGCGAGCGCGAGGTCCTCGCGCGCGCAGCCGAGCGCCTCCGATGACCCCGATCGAGCTCGTCCTCGCCGTGGTGATCGGCCTGGTTGCCGGCGTCATGTCCGGACTCTTCGGGATCGGCGGCGGAACCGTCATGACTCCTGCGGTGCAAGTGCTTCTGGGTGCTCCGCCGATCGTGGCCCTTGCCACGCCGCTGCCGGTGATCTTCCCCACCGCCATCACCGGGGCGTGGACCTACCGCCAGGGCGGGGAGCTCGACGAGCGAGCGGCCGCGTGGATCGTGGGACCGGGCATCGTCGGAGCCGTGGTCGGCGCCGCCCTGACCGACGTGATCGAGACGCACCTGCTCCTGATCGTGACGGCGCTCCTGCTGGCACGCGAGGCGGTTGCCATCCTGCGAGGCGGCCGACGCGAGGCCGAGGGCGAGCCGTCCCGCGGCACGCCGCTGCAGCTCGCGGGGATGGGTGCGGCCGCGGGCTTCGCGTCCGGGCTGCTCGGTGTCGGCGGCGGCATCATCATGGTGCCGCTGCTGATAGGGATCCTCAAGATGCCGCTCAAGCGGGCGCTCGGGACATCGCTGCTCGCGATCGTCGTGCTCGTGATCCCCGGCACGATCGTGCACGCCGCACTCGGCCACATCGATTGGGCGATCGTCGCGGCGGTCACCGTCGGCGCGGTGC
>JALYMB010000036.1 GCA_030773935.1 Actinomycetota bacterium
GTCCGGGCCCGGTGCCGCGCGCGACCGTCGAGGAGGCGGTGCGGGCGGCAACGGCGGCGGGGCGCGCGCACCGATGGCTGTTCGTCGCGGTGGACTCCCCCGCAGGGCGCCAACGGGTGCGAGCCGCGCTGGCAACGGATCAGATCCCGGACGCGGCCCCCCTCTTGGTGGTCCCCTGTGCGCCGTCCGACGGAGCCGATCTGCTTGCCGCGGGCCGGACGATCCAGGACCTTCTGCTCGCGCTGCACGCGCAGACCGTGGCGTGCGCGTGGACCGCCGCCTCCCCCGCCGAGGGGCGGGCGATCCTGGACGCTCTGGAACTCGCCGGCGAACCGATCCCGCTGGGGGTGGTGGCGGCGGGACCGATGCCGGAGAGCGGAGCGTCCCCGCCCCGCCCTCCGGACCTCGCCGAGCCCCTCCGCTGGCGTTAGGCCAGCAGTCCGTGGAAGAAGTACCAGGCGAAGATCGCCGCCACGATGAACGTCAACGCGTGAACATCGCGGGCCCGTCCCTGGAGGAGGCGGATCACGGTGAACGCCAGGATCCCCGCCCCGACGCCGTTGGTGATCGAGTACGTGAAGGGCATCAGCGCGATCGTGAGGAAGGCGGGGATGCCGATCGCCGGATCCCGCCAGTCGATCTCCGCCACCCCTTGCATCATGAAGAACCCGACGACCACGAGGATCGGCGCGGTGGCTTCCGAGGGGATCACGCCCGCGATCGACGAGAAGAGCAGGCAGACGAGGAACAGGCCGCCCGCCACCACGGAGGTGAGGCCGGTGCGCCCGCCTTCGGCGATCCCGGACGCGCTCTCGATGTAGGTGGTGTTCGACGAGGACGAGGCCGCGCCGCCGGCGACGGCAGCCAGCGAGTCCACCAGCAGCACGCGCTTGATGCCGGGGAGCTTGCTCTCCTCGTCCAGGAGACCCGCCTCGGCACCCAGGGCCGTGACCGTGCCCATGGTGTCGAAGAAGTCCGACAGCATCACGGCGAGAACGGCGGCGATCGTGGTGGCGGTGCCGAGGACCGAGAAGAACCCGAACGAGAAATGTCCCAGGAGATCGAAGTGCGGCGTGCTCACCCACGTGTCCGGGACATGTGCGACACCGTTGGTCCAGATCGCAGAGTGACCGAAGCCCTGGTTGATCACGATCGCGAGCACGGTGGACGCGATGATCGCGATCATGAGACCGCCCTTGACGCGCCGGGTGACGAGCACGGCCGCCAGCACGAGGCCGACCACGAACACCAGGATCTTGAGGCTCGACAGGTCGGGGTTCAGCGTGACGGGCGCGGCGTCGGTCCCCAGCACGACGATCCCCCCGTTCACGAGGCCGATCAGCGAGATGAACATGCCGATCCCGATCCCGATCGCGCGCTTCAGGTCCACGGGGATCGCGTTCATGATCATCTCGCGCACGTTGGTGAGCACGAGCACCGTGATGATGGCGCCCTCCAGCACGATCACGCCCATGGCCTCGGGCCACGACAGCCCGAGCGTCCCCACCAGCGTGAAGGTCACGAACCCATTGAGGCCGAGCCCCGCCGCCAGCGCGAACGGGTAGTTCGCGAAGACGCCCATCGCCACGGTCGCGATGCCCGCCACCAACGCGGTGACCGATAGGACCTGCCCGGCATCCAACGTCACGCCGGCCCGATCGGTCACGAGTCCGAGGATGAACGGATTCAGGAACAGGATGTAGGCCATCGTGAGCCAGGTGGTCACCCCGGCGCCGATCTCCGTTCGAACGCTCGAGCCGCGCTGGGAGACCCTGAAGAAGCCGTCGAGGCCGCCGCCGTCGTCGTCCACACGCACGACATCGTTGCCGGTCCGTACCATCCGTCCCCCCTCCTCACCGGCGGACGGGCACCGCCGGCAGACGCCATCGGGGAAGACGAGGGACAGGATAGGAAACAGACCTCCATCGGCGCAATGGCCCGCGAGGTCCTTCCTGGCGCCCGAGTCCCGTATCCTTGCCAACGCCATCGGGCGCGGGCGACGCGCGCCCACGCCGACCGATCACAGGAGCAAAGCCCGTGCCCAACCAGAACCAGGACCCGAACCGTCGCGCCACCAAGGCGGAGAGACGCGAGGAGGCCCGCCGCAGGCGCGAGGAACTGCAACGGCAGATGGCGAAGAAGCGGCGCACTCGCCGCTGGGGAGGCGCGGCGCTGGTGCTCGTCGGCGCATCGGTGGTGGGCCTGGTGGTCCTGCAGCCCTTCGCCGCGGCCTCGCCGCAGGAG
>JALYMB010000037.1 GCA_030773935.1 Actinomycetota bacterium
GCCTCCAGCTTGTCCAGTGTGCCGCCGGTATGGCCCAGGCCGCGTCCCGAGAGTTTCGCGACGGCCAGCCCGAGGGCGGCGCCGAGGGGCGCGAACACCAGCGTCACGCCGTCGGCGACGCCGCCGGTGGAGTGCTTGTCGACGGTCGGCGCTCGCAGGCCCGTGAAGTCGACGGTGCTGCCCGAGTCCACCATCGCGCGGGTCAGCTCGAGGGTTTCGGCGTCGTCCAGCCCCTGGATGAAGGACGCCATCAGGAACGCGGCGGCCAGGACCTCGGGGACGTCACCTCGCGTGGAACCCTCGACGAAGGCCCGGATCTCAGCGGGAGACAGGGCCTTTCCGTCGCGCTTGGCGGCGACGATCGCCCGGGGATCGCCCTCCGTCACCACGACGTTCCTCCCAGCCTGACCTGGTCCTTCGCCCCCGTCTTCCCTGCAGGTTGAGGGTCATCGGTCCGACGCTCGTCTGCGTCCTCCGGTCGGACATTCACCGTCGACCCCACCTCGACCTTCCCCCGCCTGTCACGTCGCCGCCGATCCGAGCTCGCCGGCGAAGCTCGCCCCGTGGAGACCCTCGACCTCGACCCCCAGGAGATGGCCGACCGTCGCTCCCAGATCGCCGAACCCCTCGCGGATCCCGATGTCGTAGGGCCCGCCGGAGAGCCCCCCCACCAAGAGTGGCGTGCGCTCGCGTGAGTGGTCGGTGGGCGGCGTGGTGGGATCACATCCGTGATCCCCCGTGATGAACACGACGCCGCCGCCCAGCGCTCCGAGCAGGTCCGGGAGCCGCCGGTCGAACGCCTCGATCGCCGTCGCGTAGCCGGCGGGATCGTTGCGGTGCCCGTACCTCGAGTCGAAGTCGACCAGGTTGGTGAACACGAGGGCGGGCCCCGGCCGCCGGAGGTACTCCACTGTGAGGTCCACACCGTGGTCGTTGGTGTCGCTGTAGCGGCCTTCGGTGATGCCCTGTCCGCAGAAGATGTCCTGGATCTTGCCCACGCCGTAGACCGACACGCCCGCCCCGGACAGGTGGTCCAGCACCGTCGGCCCCGGCGGGGGCACGGAGAAGTCGCGCCGCTCCGGGCTCCGGACGAAGGCGCCCGGCTCGCCCTCGAACGGCCGCGCGATCACACGGGCCACCTCATGGTCCCCGGTGAGGATGCGCCGCGCCGCCCGGCACCATTCGTAGAGCGTCTGCAGCCCGACCACCCGTTTGTGACACGCGATCTGGAACACGGAGTCGCCGCTCGTGTAGACGATCGGTTTGCCGGTGCGAAGATGCTCGTCGCCGAGCGCCGCGATGATCTCGGTCCCGCTCACGGGGACGTTGCCGAGGGTTCCGCGACCGATCGCTGACTCGAACATTTCGATCACCTCCGGCGGGAATCCGTTGGGGTACAGGGGGAAGGGTCGGTCGAGGCGGATGCCCATCATCTCCCAGTGCCCGGTAGTGGTGTCCTTGCCGGCGCTCACCTCGGTCGCACGCCCGTGCGCGGTCCCCGTATCGGCGCGTGGCGCGATCCCGGGGATCTCGCTCAGCAATCCCAGGCCGAGGGCCTCCAGGTTCGGCGCCGTGAGTCCGCCGACGGCCTCGGCGGTGTGGGCCAGCGTGTCGGAACCCTGGTCCCCGTACGCCGCCGCGTCGGGGGCGCCGCCGACCCCCCAGGAGTCGCACACCACGACGAGGACGCGCGCCGTCGCCGGATCGCTCACCCGCCCGCCTCCTCCACCGGACGTCGCGCCCGGGGATGTGCCGAGTAGTACACCTCGCGCAGGTGCTCCTTCGTGACCAACGTGTAGATCTGCGTCGTCGCGACGCTGGCGTGTCCGAGAAGCTCCTGCACGGTCCGAACGTCCGCACCACCCTCCAACAGATGCGTCGCGAACGAGTGTCGCAGGGTGTGCGGCGTCACGCGACGTCGGATCCGGGCCGCCTTGACGTGCCGCTCCAGGAGCCCGGAGACGCCCTGGCGCGTCAGGCGTCCGCCGCGCTGATTCAAGAACAGGGCCGAGCGGGTTCGGGCCGTGGCGAAGCCCGGCCGCGCTCGGGTGAGGTAGGCGCTCACCGCCTCCCGTGCGTAGCGTCCCACCGGCACGTCGCGTTCCTTGCCCCCCTTGCCCAGGACCCGGACGCTCCCCTCTTCGATCTCGACATCATCCACGTCCAGCCCGGTGAGCTCGGAGATCCGCAGGCCCGCCCCGTAGAGCATCTCCAGGATCGCGCGGTCCCGGAGGCCGACGGGTTCACCGGCGGGCGGGGCCTCCAGCAGCCGTTCCACCTCGTCCACGGCGAGCGGACGCGGCAGCGACCGCGCGGGCCTCGGAGACGTGACTCCGACGGTAGGATCGCGGTCGGTCACACCCTCCCGGAGTTCGAACCGATGGAACGAGCGCACCGACGAGAGCATGCGCGCCATCGACGCCGGCCGGTACAGAAGATCGTCGTCGTGCGTGGCGGACGAGAGCTGCACGACGTAGGCGCCCACGGCCTCGTCGGTCACACCCGGCACGTCCTGGATCCCCCAGGAATCGAGGAAGGCGACGTACCGACGGAGGTCGCGCCGGTAGGCCTGCACCGTGTTCGTCGACAGGCCGCGCTCGACGGCGAGGTGTTCGAGGAAGTGGTCCGCGTCCGAGCGCAGCGCGTTCGCGGCGGGCACCGTGCCCTCCGTCAGTGGGTACCCTCGACGAGCTCGCTGAGCGGCGTGAACGGCAAGTCGTGGGCCTCGGCGACACCCGGGTTCGTCACCTGCCCGGCGTACGCGTTCACGCCGAGCGCGAGGGCGGCATCGGCGCGCAGGGCATCCTCCAGACCGTGGGAAGCGATCGCTACGACGTAGGGCAGGGTGACGTTGGTGAGCGCGTAGGTCGACGTGCGCGGGACCGCGCCCGGCATGTTCCCCACGCAATAGTGGACGATGCCGTGCGACACGAACGTCGGCTCGGAGTGGGTGGTGACGTGGGAGGTCTCGAAGCACCCGCCCTGGTCGATCGAGATGTCCACCAGGACGGCGCCGGGCTGCATACGCGAGACGACGTCCTCGCTCACCAGGTGCGGCGCCTTGGCCCCGGGCACCAGGACGGCACCCACCACGAGGTCGGCCTCCAGTACCAGTCGCTCGATCGCCAGCGACGACGACATCACCGTCTGGATGCGTCCGCTCTGAACCTGATCGACGAAGCGCAGCCGATCGACGTCCTTGTCCACGATGGTGACCTGCGCCTCCATACC
>JALYMB010000038.1 GCA_030773935.1 Actinomycetota bacterium
ATCGCGCGCAGCTCGGCGTGGTGGACTACACGCTGCAGAAGCGCTCGCTCCTGCGGGACGCCCGCGACGGTCTCCTTGCCCTCACCGATCTGTGCGACGCCCACCCCGAGCTCGTGCGCGCCGCTCGCCACGTCGGGGAGCCCACCCGGCGCGACTGCCCCATCTGCGGCAAGGACGAGCTGGTGCTGCTCGCCTACGTCTACGGCGACGGTCTGAAGACGGAGAACGGACGGGTCTGGTCCCTCGCCACCGGCATGAAGATGGCGGCGGCGAACCCGGGCTCGTGCTGCTACGTGGTCGAGGTCTGCCGCGAGTGCAACTGGAACCACCTGTCCGAGGCGTTCACCGCCCGGACGACCGCGGCCATGTGAGGGTCTGTCCGTCACAGGATCGCCGCAAACGCGTTCGCCCCTCCTGACGTTTGGAGACAGACGCCCTCGGTAGACTCGACCTCGTGTCTCCCGACACCGCATCCCCACGCAGGGGTGCCCGCGGGGGCAGGCATGCCCCCGGCACCCGGCCGAAGCCCACGAAGAAGAAGGGCTTCTTCCGGCGTTGGTGGTGGGTGATCGTTGGCCTCCCTCTGCTGGGGTTCCTGGTCCTCGCCGGGACACTGGTCTGGGTGTACGTGCACCTGGAGCTCCCCGCAACCCTTCCGCCGCTGCAGTCCACGTACGTCTACGACCGGCAGGGCCAGCTCCTCACCACGTTCCACGGCGCGGTGGATCGCACCGCCATCGCGCCGTCCAGGATCACCGACACCGTGAAGCATGCGATCCTGGCGGCCGAGGACGACGGCTTCTATCAGCATCCCGGCATCGACCCGCTCGGTATCGCGCGCGCGGCCTGGACCGACCTGATCAAGCACGACACCGTCCAGGGGGGCAGCACGATCACCCAGCAGGTCGTGAAGAACGTCTACGCCGGCACCTACGAGACCGATCGATACGGCGTCGTGACCTACACCGTGCCGCCGCGCTCGATCGGCCAGAAGGTCCGCGAGGCGCTGCTGGCAGTGAAGCTCGAGTCCGAGCAGACCAAGGACCAGATCCTTGCCACCTACCTCAACACGATCTACTTCGGCCACGGCGCCTACGGCATCCAGGCCGCCGCGAAGACCTATTTCGACCGCAACGCCAGCGAGCTCACCGACGTGCAGGCGGCGCTGCTGGCCGGGCTGGTTCGCTCGCCCAGCTTCTACGACCCCTCCGTGAAGGGCAACGAGCAGGTCGCGATCGACCGTCGCAACTACGTCCTGGACCAGATGGTCGAGAACGGATGGGTCGACGCCGGTCGTGCCGACACGCTGAAGGCCGAGAAGATCCGTGTCTTCGCCCCTCCCGAGACGTTCAACACGCCGGGGGACTCCGAGTACTTCGTCGATTACGTGAAGCGTGACCTCACGAAGCGCTACGGGGGCGCGAAGGTCTTCGGCGGCGGCCTGCGCGTCACCACCACGATCGACCTGAACCTGCAGAAGGAGGCCGAGGCGGCCGTCAGCGAGCACCTGCCCTCGGCCGACGACCCCTCGGCAGCGGTGGTCACCATCGACGCCCGGACCGGGCAGGTGCTGGCGATGGTGGGCGGCGACAACTTCAACCGCTCGAAGGTGAACCTGGCCACGGGCGATGGCGGCTCGGGCAGGCAGGCCGGCTCGGCGTTCAAGCCCTTCACGCTCTCCGCCGCCATGGACGACGGATACGACCTGCGGAAGTACTGGTCGGGCCCGTCCACGATCACGATCTCCGACAAGGAGTGCTACACGGACGGGAAGCCGTGGACCCTGTCGAACGCCTCGGACGAAGAGAGCGGCACGTTCAGCCTGAAGGACGCCACTGCTTACTCGGTGAACACGGTGTTCGCCCAGGTGATCGCGGCGCTGGGGCCGACCCGCGTGGTGAACATGGCGCACGACCTGGGGATCCGGTCGAAGCTCGGTCCGTACTGCTCCGCAACCCTTGGCACCGAGGCGGTGAACCCCCTGGAGATGACGAATGCCTACGGGACGCTCGCGGATCGCGGCCTTCGCACGTGGGCGACGCCGCTGATCTCGGTGAACGATCGTCACCAGCAGGCTGTTCCCCCGACCAATGGCGCTGCGCTGAACCCGCGCGGGCGGCAGGTCCTACAGCAGAACGACGCCGATCTCGTCACGTCCGCATTGCAGGGCGTGGTGGACTTCGGCACCGGTACCGCCGCCGACATCGGACGGGAGGTCGCCGGCAAGACCGGCACGGCACAGGAATACGTGGACGCCTGGTTCTGTGGCTACCTCCCGGCGCCGGCCGAGGGGGCTGCGGCTCCCGACGGCTACCAGGCCGCCCCGCAGCTCGTGACGTGCGTCTGGATGGGCTACCCGGATGGCGAGAAACCCATGGACAGCGTGGAGGGCGTCGCGCCGGTCTACGGCGGCACGATCCCCGCCGCGATCTGGCACGACTACATGGCGCAGGCGGTCGACTCGTTGCGGATCGACGCCACCGACTTCCCGGTGCCCAGCAACGAGGGCCACGACAAGGGGCCCCCGACGCCGGCGCCGATCCCGCAGCCCTCGCCGACGGCCACCCATGAGCCGAGTCCCACCGACGAGCCGAGCCCCACCGACGAGCCGAGCCCCTCCAACTCCCCGAGCCCGTCCGGGTCGCCCGGGGCGGATGCGGCCCGCGCAGGCCCGCCGAGGGGCCGAGGACCTTAGGCCTGCACGAACTCGCGGGCAGGTGCGAGGTCGATCGGCAGGGTGGCCGTGATCTTCGTCCCCTTGCCGGGCGTCGCGTGCACCGTGAAGGTGCCGCTCGCGAGCTCCACACGCTCGCGCATCGACGCCAGGCCCACCCGGCCCATCCGCAGGTACTCGCGGGTCCGCTGAGAATCGAAGCCCACGCCGTCATCGACGATCTCGATCCTCAGCTGGGAGCCGTCCGCGTCGACGTGCACGGA
Source organism: Actinomycetota bacterium (assembly GCA_030773935.1). GTDB lineage: Bacteria > Actinomycetota > UBA4738 > UBA4738 > HRBIN12 > JALYMB01. Next base: position 2,938 of record JALYMB010000038.1, read on the forward strand.
CGTCCGTGACGCCTGGGCATGTTTGCCGGCGTTCGACAGGGCTTCCTGCACGACCCGGTAGGCCAGGGTCTCCAGATCCTGCGACAACGGCTGGTGCAGGGCGCCGGAGAACTCGGTCGCCACGTCGTTGTCGTGGCCGAAGCGGGTCAGGGTCTCCCGCAGGGCCGGGATCAGCCCGCGCTCCTCCAGGACGGGCGGCCGCAGTCCCGACATCAACCGGCGGAGGGCATCTGCCTCCTCGGCGAGCTCGCGCCGGATCTTCGACATGACCTCGAGGCCGCGATCGGTCTCGCCCGCCTTGATCATCAGCAGGGCCGCCTCGAGCGAGAGGGAGGCCGCCGAGACGCCCTGTACGGGCCCGTCGTGCAGGTCACGGGCGATCCGGTTCCGTTCGGATTCGATCGCGGCGTTGGTCCGGCGCATGATCCGCGTGCGGTCCTCATCGCGGTCCTGTAGGAACTGGAAGAGCGAGCGGATCGTCTGGTCCGCCACGCGTCCCGCGGTCACGTCGCGGACCAGCAGCAGCCGCCGGGTCGGCGTCGTGGGGATCTGGCTCAGCCGCGACTCCAGGTACAACGCCTGCCCCTGTCGCTGCACGGTCCCCTGGCCGGTCTGCGGCAGCGAGGCGAAGGATTCGTCGGCACCCGCGACCGCCGCGGCCAGCGCCGTCCACGGCTGGCCCTCCACCGTCTCGCGCGCGAGCCCGATCATGCCGCAGAACGCCTCGTTCGCGCGTAACACAGTATCGCGCTCGTCCATCTCGACGATCCCGTCGACCGCGGCCTCGAACACCAGCCTGAGGTGCTCCTCCGATTGACGAAGGGTCTCGTTCGTGTCCCGAACTCGACCGAGGGCGGTGTCGGTCTCGGCGAGCGCGGCCTCCTTCTGATCCAGCGCCAGGCGCGCCTGCTGGTTCGCCTGCGTGGATCGGATCTGGTTCAACAGGATCCGCAACGCGATGCCCACGGCCAGAACCATGATGAGTGCGGTGGCCTCTCGGGAGCTCATCCCGTGCTCGCGGTGGAGATCGGCCACCAGCGCCAGAGCGGCGCACGCGGCGGCGACCGACACGCTCGTCAGCAGCGGGCGACCCCACCGCGTAGGCGCCACCACCGGACCTGCGTGCACCCGCCGGGGGAGGAACGTGACGAGCGCGGCCAGCGCCAGCATCCCCAGTGCCAGCGGCAGCAGGATGCCGGCCTCGGTGCCGGCGTACTCGCCGCGCACCCACCGGGATCCCAGGCTCGCCGTGGCCGAGGAGAAGGCGCCGAATACAACGAACTGCAGCACGTGCGCGGGAGTGGGAACCCACAGGGCCAGCGCCGCGTACGTCGTGAACATGGTGGCCGCGATCGTGGCGAACACCAGGGTGGACATCGAGGTCACGGCGTCGGCCCCGACCGGTCGCAGCAGCAGGTATCCCAGGAAGGCGAGCGAGAGGGTGATGAGCGCCACGTCCACCGAGATCTCGCGGCGGTCCTCGGGTCGGAAGTGGTCCATGTACTCCGCCCCCGCGGGCAGGATCACGGCGACCAGGAACAGGAGGAAGCCCAGATCCCACACGCTGGCGTGCGCCCGGGTATCGCCGACGACGTCGTAGATCAGGAGGCCGCCGGTCCCCACTGCCGTCAGGGCCAGCCCGGCGGCCAGCGCCCGGCCGCTCTGCCATCCGTCGGCGGACCGATTGTGGCGCCACACGACCACCGCGGCCACGACCGACGACACGAGGAGCGTGCCGTGCGCCATCACGGCGCGGGCCTCCCGGCCCTCCGGGACGACCAGGAACACCACCATCACCCCGATCGCGGTGGCGAGCAGGGCAAGGCCGACCGGCCAGCGGGCGGAGGGGTCGTCGATGCTCATGTGATGCTCTCCATGATGCCGTGCCCCGGCACGGGGCTCCATCACCCAAGCGAGGGTGGAAGGGGCCCGGACGGACT
>JALYMB010000039.1 GCA_030773935.1 Actinomycetota bacterium
ATACTCCTCGAACGCATGTTCGAGGAGTATCTGAACGACGCCCAGCGTGCCGCCGTCGCCCACGATGAGGGCCCGCTCCTGATCGTGGCCGGCGCCGGCACCGGTAAGACCACCACACTGGCCTGCCGGGTCGCCGCCCTGATCGAACGCGGCGTCCGGCCCGAGCGGATCCTGCTGCTCACGTTCAGCCGGCGCGCCAGCCGGGAGATGCTCGCCCGTGCCGAGCGAGCGGCCGAGGCCCACCAGACCGGGCGCGTCTGGGGTGGCACCTTCCATGCCGTGGCGAACCGGCTCCTGCGGCTGCACGGCCGGGCGCTCGGCCTCGCGCCCGACTTCACGGTGCTCGACCAGGCCGACGGGGCCGACGTCATGAACCTCGTGCGGGAGGAGCTCGGCCTCGCCGCGAAGGAGCGCCGCTTCCCGCGCAAGGAGACCCTCGCCGCCATCTACTCACGCACCGTCAACGCCGGCGAGAAGCTCGGTGACGTCCTGAAGCGCCACTACCCCTGGTGTCTGGACGAGGCCGACGGCATCCGCCAGGTCTTCCGCGCCTACACCGAGCGCAAGCGCGCGCAGCACGTCCTGGACTACGACGACCTCCTGCTCTTCTGGAAGGCGCTCGCGTGCGGCGAACAGACGGGCGATCAGCTGGCGTCCATGTTCGACCACGTGCTCGTCGACGAGTACCAGGACACGAACGCCCTGCAGGCCGACATCCTCGAGGGGCTCCGTCCGCCCGCCACGCCGCGGAACCTGACGGTCGTCGGTGACGACGCGCAGTCGATCTACGGATTCCGCGCGGCGACGGTGCGCAACATCCTGGAGTTCCCGCAGCGGTTCCCCGGCGCCACGATCGTGAAGCTCGAGCAGAACTACCGCTCGACGCCGCCGCTCCTGGCCGCGTCGAACGCGGCGATCGCGCTCAGCCCGCAGCGGCACGAGAAGACGCTCTGGTCAGAACGCCCGGGCGAGCGGCGGCCCACGCTCCGCACGTGCCTGGACGAGGCCGAACAGTCGGACACGTTGTGCCGCACCGTGCTCCGGCACCGCGAGGAGGGGGTGCCGCTGCACGAGCAGGCGGTCCTGTTCCGGGCCGCCCACCACAGCGACCTGCTCGAGGTCGAGCTCACCCGCCGCAACATCCCGTTCGTGAAGTACGGCGGCCTGAAGTTCATGGAGGCCGCGCACGTGAAGGACGCGCTGGCGCTGCTGCGCATCCTGGAGAACCCGTGGGACGAGGTGAGCTGGTTCCGCATCCTCCAGCTGCCGGACGGGATCGGCCCCGCCACCGCCCGCCGACTGATGGACCAGCTCGAGGTCCGCCGCCCCGGCTACGAGGTCCGCCTCTCGCCGTTGGTCAAGTTCCTTGACGAACCGGTCGGCGTGCCGGCGGCGGCGCGCGAGGGTGTCCAGTCGCTGCGCGCGGTCCTCGGGGACTGCCTCGCCGACGAGGAGGGGTTGCCGCCGGCCGCGCAGATCCAGCGGCTTCGAGCCTTCCTCGAGCCGGTGTTCGCACGGAAGTACGAGGCGGCGTCCGCGCGGCTGCGCGACATCGACCAGCTCGAGGCCCTCGCCGGTGGCTACGAGAGCCGCGGCCGTTTCATCGCCGAGCTCACGCTCGACCCGCCGTCGTCCACGGGCGACCTCGCGGGCCCCCCGCTCCTGGACGAGGACTGGCTGATCCTGTCCACGATCCACTCGGCGAAGGGACTGGAGTTCGACGTCGTGCACGTGATCCACGCGGCCGACGGCATGATCCCGAGCGACATGTCGACCGGCGACGACGACGAGATCGAGGAGGAGCGCCGGCTGCTGTACGTCGCGCTCACACGCGCACGCGACGCCCTGCACGTGTACGTCCCGCAGCGTTACTACCGGCGGCCCCGCGGCCTCGAGGACCCGCACTCCTACTCGCAGGTCTCACGGTTCCTGCTGCCCGACAGCGTGCGCTCCACGTTCGACGAGATCGCGCCGGAGGTGACGGCGCTGACCGACGCTGAGATGCTCGCCGGCAGCGCGAGCGTCGACGGCTACCTCGCCGACCTCTGGGCCTGAGGAACGCGCTTAACCAGTGGTGCCGATCGTCCTCGGCTTGCGCATCCTCTCGGGGGAAGGTGACACTCCCGGGATGCTGGAGACGCGACATGCGCAGACGCCGGACGGCGTGAGCATCGCCTTCCAGGTCGTGGGCGATGGGCCGATCGACCTGGTGTACGTGCCCGAATTCGCATCGCACATCGAGCACGCGAGGGAATGCCCGCCGTACGCAGACTTCCTCCGACTGCTGGCGGTGCTCTCGAGACTGGTGACGGTCGACCGGCGAGGGACGGGGGGGTCGGATCCGGTCGGCGACATCGTGCCGCCGGTCTCGCCGGGGCCGGAGAGGTCCTGGTGTCCAACACGGTGAAGGACCTCGTCGCCGGCTCGGGCCTCCGCTCCCACGACCGTGGTCTGCACCGCCTGAAGGGCATCCCCGACGAGTGGCATCTGTTCGCGGTGCGCTCCTAGGGGCGTCTAGGCCCCTGGCGCCCCCCGGACCCCGGTGACTACGATGGCGCATGGCCTGCCTGCGCTGCGGCTCGGAGCTACCCCAGGACGCGAGGTTCTGCCCGGTCTGTGGGGCGGACCAGACGGAGGGCGCCACGCAGGAGGAGCGCAAGGTCGTCTCCATCCTGTTCGCCGACGTCGTGGGATCCAC
>JALYMB010000040.1 GCA_030773935.1 Actinomycetota bacterium
GCTCCCCGCTGGAGGAAAGGGGGCGCGATCCTCTCCATCGCCCGCAAACGCTATCGCGACCGGATGAACGCGAGGTGGCGGGGCCGGGTCGCGCCCGGGAACTCCCTTCGGCTCAGCCGCCGATCATGGACATGCTGCGCGCCGGCTGCACGAAGTCGGGGTGGTTCACCCGGTGCCCGGACCACTTGCCCCACACCGCCGCACGGATCAGGCGCGCGAGCTCCTCGTCGGAAGCCCCCTCGCGCATGGGGCCCCGCAGATCGGTCTCCTCGAGCGCGAACAGGCAGGAGCGCACCATGCCCTCGGCCGTGAGGCGCAGGCGGTTGCAGGTGTCGCAGAACGGCTCGGTCACGCTGGCGATCACGCCGATCGCCCCGGGCTCCCCGTCGGCGAACCGGTAGAGGGTGGCGGGCTCGGCATCATGGGCGGTGGAGGCCAGCGGATAGGCGCCGTCGATCGCCTCCAGGATCCGCGCCGACGGCACCACCTTCGCGCGCTCCCACGCGTGATCCGCGTCCAGCGGCATGTACTCGATGAACCGGACCTCGTAGCCGGTCTCGCGGCTCCACCGAGCGAAGTCGACGACCTCGTCGTCGTTGGTGCCCCCGATCACGACGACGTTGATCTTGATCGGCGTCAGACCGGCCCTCTCCGCGGCACGGAGCCCAGACAGCACCTTCTCCAGGGCGTCGCGGCGCGTCATCTCCGCGAACCGGTGCCGCAGCAGCGAGTCGCAGCTCACGGTGGCGCGATCCACGCCGGCGGCGGCGAGCGGCGCCGCCAGGCGGTCCAGCAGCACGCCGTTCGTCGTGATGGAGATGTCGAGGTCGGGTCCGGCGCCTCGGAACATCCTCACGAGTGTGGGCAGATCCGCGCGCACGGTGGGCTCACCGCCCGTGACCTTGATGGAGCGCACCCCCAGGCCCACGAAGATGCCGAGCAGACGCGTGAGCTCCTCGAAGGTCAGGATCTCCTCGCGCGGGAGCCAGACGAGCCCCTCGGCGGGCATGCAGTAGGTGCAGCGGAAGTTGCAGCGATCCGTTACGGATACGCGGAGGTCGTCGGCGATCCGTCCGAACGTGTCGATCAGCGGTCCGTCGACCGGCGCCGCGTCCGAGGGCGTGGGGAGCTCACTCATATCCGACGTCAGGGTACCCGGCCGAGCGTTTCAGCGCTCCGGAGCGTCCGGGTCTTCCGCGCGGCGGGTGCCGTCGGGAGGCGGAGCCTGCGGTAGCCGAACGAGCACGGCTTCGAGGGCGTCGCCGAAGGCGGCTTCGCGAGAGGCACCCTGCGCGACGCCCCGGCCGACCGCGAGTCCCACCAGGTAGGCCGTGAGCGGGGTGGCCTTTCGCTCCACCCGATGCGCCACGTCCCGCGCGGCTGGGAGCAGACGATCCACCTCCTGTGCCGAGAGCGGCTCCAGGTCCAGCGCCGCCGCGAGCCGGTCAACCCAGTCCATCGTCGCCTCCCGCCCCCGGGGGTCAACCGCCCCCGCGTGGTGGCAGGATAGGCCGCATGGACGTCAGACGGGCGGCGGTGGTGACGGTGAGCGACGGCGTTGCGCAGGGCACCCGTGAGGACGCCTCCGGCGCGGTCGTCGAGGAGATGCTGCGAGCGGCTGGCTTCCACGTCGCGACTCGCGCGGTGGTGCCCGACCAACGTCCCGAGATCGAGGGCGCGCTCCGGGCTCTGGCCGCCGACCACGCCATGGTGGTCACGACCGGGGGCACCGGGTTCGGACCGCGCGACGTGACGCCGGAGGCGACGCTCGCGGTGATCGATCGCGAGGCTCCCGGGCTCGCAGAGTTGATGCGCGCCGCGGGTCTGGTGCAGACGCCGATGGCGGCGCTGTCGCGAGCGGTCGCCGGCAGCGCCGGGAGCGCTCTGGTCCTCAACCTCCCCGGGAGCCCTGCGGGGGTCCGAGAGTCGCTGGCGGCCGTGCTTCCGGTCGTCCCGCACGCCGTCGAGCTGCTGTGCGGCGCGACCGGCGCGCACCCGACCGGTCACCCGACCGGTCACGCGGCGTCCTCGGGAGAGGGGCACGCGGGTCCGCAGCAGGAGACGGACCATGGCGACGGCGATCACCGGGCCCGGGCCCGCGTCGACGCCACGGCCGTGCGGCTGGTGGGCTCGCCACCCTGTCGGGTGGGAAGTCGCATGTCGATCGTGCCGGGCGGCGAGGTTCACGGGTCGCTCGGGTGCGCCGAGTTCGACACCGCCGCGGTCGAGGCCGCCGTGGAGGTCCTGGCGTCCGGCGAGCCGCAGACCCGCACGCTGCACCACGACCTGGGCGACATCGAGGTGTTCTTCGAGCCGTACCGGCCCCCGCGGCGGCTGATCGTCGTCTCCGCCACCGATGTGGCGCGGAACCTTCGGGCGGTGATGGGGCGGCTCGGGACCGAGGTCGTGCTGGTGGAGCC
>JALYMB010000041.1 GCA_030773935.1 Actinomycetota bacterium
GCGCCGACCCGAACGCCCGCCAGTCCGGCGGGTGGACGCCGCTTCATTCCGGCGCGCACAACGGCGACGTCGCCACCGTCGCGCTGATGATCACCGCCGGCGGCGACCTCGAGGCCGTCAACGACGACGGCGCGTCGGTGCTGGCGCTAGCCCGGGAGAGCGGCGACGCCGCGACGCTCGCGGTGATCAGGGCGGGGCTGGATCAGTTGGCGTAGTCGGCGAAGGCGTACGTCTGCTCCTGCGAGTCGCAGGGGTTGCCGCGGCCGAACGTGATGCAGCCCTCGGTGACGTCGGCCACGCACCAGAAGACGGTCTTCGAATCGGGGGTGCCGAACTCGGGGTGCTTGCAGAGCGAGTCGGGGCGGGTCTCGTGGTCAGCGAGAAGCTCGCGGAGACGATCACCGGTGATGGTCCCCGCCGGCTCGGCCGCCAGCAGCCGGCGGCCGCGTTCGTACCGCACGTCGGAGTGCAGGGCATAGTCGGGGTCGCCCTCGTAGGGGACCATGCGTTCGCATACGTAATGGTTCGTGTGCACCAGGTGATCGTCCTCGTCGAGGCCGGTGAGCTCGACGTCGGTGGCGGATCCCTCCACGTTCACCGCGCCGCCGTCGGCCGAGGTCAGGACGTTGTTGTAGCTGGAAGCTCGGTCGGGACGCACGGCCGCCGCGACCATGTCCTCGAGCGTTCGCGCCCGCAGCATCTCGAAGACCTGCAGCGACCTGCTGATCCCCACGCGCTCGTCGTTGGGAGACAGCTCGTTGCCGGTGAGCGAGAGCCCCGCGCTGTTCCAGCCAACCGAGAGCCACGGGGCGCCGCCCAGCTGGAAGGTGACCGGGTCGCCGGGCACGGTCCGTTCGATGGCGACGATGTGGGGCTCGGCGGCGGGGGAGAGATCGTTGTTGTGCGCGACGAGCAGGTGGCCGTCCGCGGTGGCGCGCGGCCCCGCCACCAGGTCGCTGCACCGGCCCTGCGTGACGCGCTCCCGCGGCAGGTACCAGATCTCCTCGATCGACACGGCGAAGAAGGCCATGGGATCGACGCCGGCGGCCTCGGCGCAGCCGTCCAGCTCATCCACCAGCCAGGGAAGCTCGCGCGCGGTGACCTCGCGATACGCAGCCGCCAGCGAGAGCTGCTCGTCCCGCGTCCGCCCGCCCGGCAGCTCGTCGAAGCCGGTCGTCACGCTCTCGCGGACGTGCTCGGCGAAGGCCGACCCGATCTGCCTGCCAACCTCGCGGCGCGAGCCGGCGACACGAAGGACGGGGATCACGGGCGGGGTCACGGTACCGATGATAGTGGTGCCGGCCCCTGGGGGCAGGCCGACCGGGTGGGGCCGATCCACATCTCCCGGTCAGCTGGCTGACACGCTGACACATGGAGCGGTGGCGACCTCATCGGTCGCTGCTACCCGGGCGGCGGCATCGGCGGGGGCGGCGGGATGGCCGGCGCCGCACCCCCGTACGTGAGCCCGACCGTCTGCCCGCGGCCGGCCTGGCGGGCCGCCACCGCGAGCAGGCCCAGGCCGAACACGGTGGCCAGGAACCACGCGAACCCGCCGATGCCCGGCACGAGCGCGATCACGCGCAGGACGAGCCAGCCGGCCAGGAAGGCGAGCAGTCTGGAGGTGGGCGGTTTCACCGCGATGCGCCCGAGCGCCAGGGCGGCTGCCACGTAGCCCATCCAGAACAGCAGCGCGAGCCCCAACGCCAGGCCGATCCCGAGCGGGATGCCCACGAGCGTCGCGATCGCGATCACCGCGCCGATCGGCAGGCCGAAGAACACGGCGAAGCCGATCCCCACAGAGAGCCCGAACCGCTTCGAAGCCGTCGCAGCGACCGAGTCGCCGGCGCGTGGCGCGAACAGCAGCAGCAGCAACCCCAGCGCCAGGCTCGAGACCGAGGTCGCCACCCATACCGCCACGCGGCTCGCCGCCGTGTATTGACCCACGTTGAAGTCGGACGGGAACCCTCGCGAGCTGACCTGACCGCCGACGGTGGCCGTCTCGGCGATGTCGGGTGGTTCGCGTGAGACGACGTCGCCCCCCACGCTCGCCCCCGGTTCCAGCGTCACGTGCCCGTCCAGCGCGACCACGTTGTCGCCGACGTGTCCCGCGATCGTGATCTCGCCGTTGAACGCCACGACGTTGTTCACCACGTCGCCGTCGACGCGGACGTCGCCGTCGAAGATCACCGCATCCTCGAAGACCTCGCCTTCGGCGATGTCGATCCGGCCCGTCAGGACCACGAAGGAGCGGGTCGAATCTCCGGTACCGGTCTGCGCCATCGCTGGACCGGCCAGCAGGAGAACGCCTGCTACGGTTCCGAGGACGACGTGGGCGGGTCGGAAACGACGCGGCATGGCTTCCTCCTGAGTCTGGTGTCGTGCGAAGGCTACCCCGAGCTGCGACGGGCCCGCCGGCCGACCGAACACACCCTACGAGGTCAGCTCTCGGAGGAAGGAGCCGTACGAGTCGACGTACCGATCGACGTCCTCTCGGACGGCGGGGACCGAGCAGGTGGGTCCGGCGCCGACGATCGCATCCCAGATCCCTCGATTGGCGAGGTACACCCGCGCTGCGACGATGAGCTCCACGTCCATGGTGGCGTAGGCCTCACGGGCGTCGCGAGGCAGCTGCGCCGCGTAGGTCACGCCAGAGCGTGGCCAGAAGCGGTGGGTGGTCCAGGGCAGCCCGGCCTCCGCGATCGCCTTCTCCAGGCCGTCGGCGAGTTGTGCGCCCAGCGCACGCGTGTGCGCGTAGGCCTCATCAGTGAGGACCTCGCCCATCGTCGCGCGGGCCGCGGCCATCGACAGCGGGTTGCCGAACAGCGTTCCCCCGGTCGCCACCAGGTCCGCCTGGTCGGAGCGGCCCGCCGGTCGTTCCAGCACGGCGGCCACGTCGTGGGTCATGCCGTAGGCACCGAGAGGGATGCCGCCGGCGATCGATTTGCCGATCGTGACCAGATCGGGCCGCAGATCCCACATCGCCGTGAGGCCGCCGGGGCCAACGACCTGGGTGTGCGTCTCGTCGTGAGCCAGGAGCGTGCCGGTCTCGCGCGTGACGGCGCGCAGCTGCGCGTGGAAACCGTCGACGGGCATCAGCAATCCCACGTTGTTCGTCAGGGTCGGTTCGGTGATGACGAGCGCCACGTCGCGCGGCGCGAGCGCCGTCCGAAGCGCTTCGGGATCGTTGAACGGCACGATCTTCGTCCGTTCGGTGACGTTCGAGGGAAGACCCGCCTCCTGGGGGACGAGGGTGCCGTCCTCGGCGGGTTCGACCAGGACGTCGTCGAAGTGGCCGTGGTACTTGCCCTCGAAGAACAGGACCTTCTGACGCCCGGTGAGCGCGCGGGCGGTCCGGATCGCCTCGACGTTGGCGGCCGTGGCGCTGAGCGTGAACTGCCATTTCGGCAGCCGGTACCGGCGGGAGAGCTCCTCGGCGACCCACAGCGAGTCCTCGTTCGGCAGGAGGAACTGCGTGCCCTGCGAAGCCCTGCGGGCGACAGCCTCCACCACCGGCGGCGGCGCGTATCCGGCGAACGTGCTCATGTCGGCGATGTTGAAGTCGGCATAGTCGATGCCGTCGGCGTCGCGGAAGTGCGCGCCGCGCCCCTCTGCCACGAACAGCGGCGGGTGATCGTAGGAGTTGCGGAGCCACGCCATGGGCACGCCGTTGGGCATGGAGGCCTTCCCGCGCGCCCACAGCTCGGCGCTCCGCGGCCTGGCCGCGGTGAACGCGGCGTCCTCGCGCGCCTTGATCTCGCGGAGCCTCGTGCGGTCGATGTCGCCGGCTGCCGTGCCTGCCATGTGCGAATGATACGGGTGTGACCCGTGTCACACCCCCTGGCTAGCGTGGTCCGTGTTGCCTTCCCTGAAAGGTGGCCTGAGGGGTGGAATGGATGACGGAGATCGGGATCGCGCTGGTCGCTCTGGCCGCGGGACTCGCCGTCGGCGTGGCGGCGGTGACGCTCCGGCGTCCGCCCGAGCAGGCGGGTTCGAGCAGGCTGGAGGCGCGACTGGAGGTGCAGGCCGCGGAGCTTCGCCGTCTCGCGGACGCCGGCGC
>JALYMB010000042.1 GCA_030773935.1 Actinomycetota bacterium
CACCCGAAGCGCGTCACCCGCCTGAACATCGCGGCTGCGGCGACGTTCATCGTGGGCGTCGTCGCGCTCGTTGGGTTCGCCCTGCTCAACCTAGGAAGGACGACCACGCATGGATGAAGACGTCAGGATTCCAGAGCAACCCGACACCGGTGACGGACAACGCGGGTACGACCCGGCCGCTCGGCCCGAGCCGCCAGTCCCTCCGACACCTACGCCCACGCCCGGCTACAACCCACCACCACCGCCACCGCCACCGCCCCCAAGCCCCGAAGACCCGACGGATGGGTGACCGCTGACGCGGACGGTCATGCGCGGCCTCGCTACAATGGCTCGCCAAACGCCGCCTTAGCTCAGTCGGTAGAGCACTGCCATGGTAAGGCAGTTGTCCGGGGTTCGATTCCCCGAGGCGGCTCCGGTTGACACGCCGGTTGACACGCCGGTTGACATCACCCACCACTCGACACCACTCGCCACCAGGGCAGATGCACCGGTTTCGTGCGTGTCACCGGTTCCGTGCGTGGCTGTCGCGCCATGGTAAGGAGGGGGTCCGGGGTTCGATTCCCCGCTCCAGCTCCACTCAGCGGACCAGCAGCACCGGACAGGTGGCGTGGTGCACGACCTTGTTCGCCACCCCGCCGAGCACCAGGCTCTTCCACTCCGTCATCCCGCGGGTGCCCATCACGATCAGATCCGCGCCCGAGTCCCGGGCCACCTCCACGATCTGCTCGGGTGTGTCGCCGGGGCTCACGTGCCGGATCTCGCTCCTCGCCTCCACGCCGGCGGCCCGGAACCGCTCGAGGACGGCGCCGACCAGCTCCTCGGCCTCCGTGCCCGGCCCCAGGTCCACGTCCGAACCCTCGTACCGCCCGTGCTCCCGCACGTGCACGACCGTTACGACCGAGCCGAACCTCGTGGCGAGCTCCACGGCTGCCGGCACGGTCTTGCCGCCCTTGTGTGACCCGTCGACCGCGACCAGGATGTGCTCGAACACGTCGTCCCCCTCGTGGTGGCTAGATCGGCACCGGCGGCGCCAGCATGCGGTCGCCCGCGGCCACCAGCCGCGGTCGCGCCTTCGCGAAGTACAGCAACCCGAACCAGAATCCCACCCCCACCGGCGCGAGCCAGGCCAGCCGCCGGATCCATGTCGCGCGGTCCAGGCCCGCCTCCTCCCACTGGCCGGCCGGGTGCGCCGCGGCGTCGAAGGCGCCCCACGCCGGCAGCGCCACCAGGGCGAAGACCAGCAGCACCAGGCCCAGCACGACGGTCGGCATCTCCAGCAGCTTCAGCGCCGAGGCCAGCAGGACGAACACCAGCGCCGGCCGGATGAGACCGTCCGGAGCCTTCGAGGACAGCCGGGCGCCCACCCAGACGGCGGGCACGGCTCCGATGATGATGGAGGTCGTGAGGGCCAGCTCGAAGTCCCCCACGATGATGTGCGCGATCGCCGCCGACGCCACGAGGGGCACGGCCTGCACCAGATCGGTCCCGACCAGCTCCGCGCCGCGGAGGTCCGGGTAGAGCAGCATCAGGCAGATGATGACGATCGACCCCGAGCCAACCGAGGTCAGACCCACCAACAATCCCCCGACGGCGCCGATCAGGATCGTCGGCGCGACCTTCACGTTGATCGGGACGCCCGGTGTGCGGGTGGGGCGGCGCTCCGTGCGGGCCCGGGAGCTGCGCCGTCCCTGGAGCCAGGCCTTGAACACCATCGCCGAGGCCGCCAGCAGCAGGGTGATCCCCAGAAGGGTCTTCGTCGTGTTCTCGATCGCGGCGTCGTTCCCCGAGGCGTGCAGGATGAAGACGCCGGCGAAGGCGGTGGGGATCGAGCCGATGCACAGGCACCGCACCAGCTTCCAGCGGACCGTTCTGCGGCGGATGTGGACGCCGCCGCCCACCGGCTTCATGATCATGGCCGCCACCAGGTCCGATGAGACTGCCGTCGTGGGATTGATCCCGAAGAAGATCAACAGGATCGGCGTCATGAGGGCGCCCCCGCCCATGCCGGTCAGGCCCACCGTGAAGCCCACGAGCACGGAGGCGAGCGTGATCGCCCAATCGATGTGCACGGTCGGTTCTCCCTGCTGGCGAAGTTCCAACGACGGGGGTCGTTTGCACGGCTTCGCCGGGTCAGCTGCGGCTCCGACGGTAACAACCGGGACTGTGGGGGTCAACGGACCGGAGGATGGTCGGGCTCCGCTGCGGTTCGGACGGCGATCAGATGCCGACCGCCAGTTCCCGCAGGTAGACTGGGCGGCTGAACACGGCGGCGTAGCTCAGAGGTAGAGCAAGCGGCTCATAATCGCTGTGTCGGTGGTTCGAGTCCACCCGCCGCTACCACCAGTACGCCCAGGAGACCCCGGAGGACCACGGCAATGGCAAAGAAGAAGTTCGAGCGGAACAAGCCCCACGTGAACATCGGCACGATCGGCCACATCGACCACGGCAAGACCACGCTCACCGCCGCGATCACCAAGCGCCAGGCCGCCAAGGGGATGGCCG
>JALYMB010000043.1 GCA_030773935.1 Actinomycetota bacterium
GCGTCGTGCTGCCGACGGATGGCCTCTGGCGCGGCGCTATCTTCAGCCTCGAGCCCGGTTCCATGGTGCTGGCCGGCGCTGCCGCAGGGCCGCAGATCGCCGCCTTCCCGTTCTACGCGTCCGCCCCACCGCCGCTCGTCTACGTCGCGTGGAGCCTGATCTGGGTAGCCGGAATGCTGGCGATTGCGGTCGTCAGCTTCGAGCGACGCGACCTTTGAACGGACTCTGGCGGGAGAACTCCTGATCTTCCCGTACCGATGAGTTTCACCTGCCGATCACGTCTCACAGGCACCCGTCGCAGAACCCCAAGGAGCCAGACCATGGACCAGACGAACCTCGACATCTATGGCCATCCGCCGATTCCGTGGTCACGCGCGGAGCATCAGCTCGAGGCCGCCGTCGGCCAAAACGTCACTCATTTCCTTGCGACGGTCCGGCCCGATGGGCGGCCGCATGTCGCGGGTGTCGGCGCCCTGTGGGTCGACGGCAAGTTCTACATCACCAGCGGGGCCGGGACGCGCAAGAGCCGAAACCTTGCCGAACGGGCCGACTGCGTGATTTCTGTCAAATTGCCCGACCTCGACCTCGTCGTCGAGGGCGCGGCCACGAAGGTGACCGACGAGCCAACGCTCCAGCGTCTCGCTGAGCTCTACGACGCGCAGGGCTGGCCGGCGACCGTCAAGGACGGCGCGCTCACCGCGCCCTACAGCGCACCGAGCGCCGGGCCACCGCCGTGGGACCTCTACGAATTCACGCCAACGACCGCGTTCGGTGTGGCGACCGCCGAGCCGTACGGCGCGACGCGCTGGCGCTTCCAGACCTGACAGACACCGTACTATCGTCCGATGCCACGACCGTTGAAGGTGGGGATCCAGCTCCCCGAGGTGGAGCGCGTCGTCCCGTGGTCCGAGCTGCGCGAGATGGCGCGTGCCGCCGAGGAGATCGGCCTCGACTCGCTGTGGGTCGGCGACCACCTGCTCTATCGGTATTCCGAGACGGATCACCGCGGTCCCTGGGAGGCCTGGTCGACGCTCGCTGCACTCGCCGCCGTCACGGAGCGGGTCGAGATCGGTCCGCTGGTCGCCTGCCTTGGATTCCACAACCCCGCGGTCCTGGCCAAGATGGTCGCCGCCATCGATGAAATCTCTGGCGGCCGCCTCATCCTGGGCCTGGGTGCCGGCTGGAATGAGCCGGACTTCACGGCCTTTGGGCTTCCCTACGACCACCGCGTCTCGCGCTTCGAGGAGGGATTCACCATCCTGCGCGGCCTCCTGCGCGACGGGCGCGTCGACTTCCGCGGGACCTACCACGCTGCTCCGGATTGCGAGCTGCACCCGAGGCCGTCACGTCAAGGCGGGCCGCCGTTCATGGTCGGCTCCATGGGCGAGCGCATGCTCGGCATCACCCTGCCGCACGCCCAGTCCTGGAACGCGTGGTACAGCTGGTTCGGGAATACCCCGGAGGGCTACAGACCGATGCGGGCGGCCGTCGACCAGGCGTGCCGCGCTGCCGGTCGCGAGCCGGCGGAGATCGAGCGTACGGTCGCGTTGCTGGTCGCCTTCCCGGACGCCGAACCACGACTCACCGCGTACGGGAGGGAGCCCGAGCCAGATCCGATCGAGGGCGATCCCCGCACCCTGGCGCCGTCCCTCCGGGCGTTCGCAGAAGAAGGGATCTCGCACGTGCAGCTCGTTCTCGAACCGATCACCGTCGAGAGCATCCGGGCCCTGGCACCAACCCTGGAGCGCCTCGACGCCAGCGAGTAGGCGCAATCGGCCTGCTGCTATGCTGCCGGCCGTGGACGCCGAGCTCCCCACGCTCCCCATCGGCCGCTCCGGCCGCCTCGAGGCGATCCCGCTCACGAACGCCACCGGCACGCACGCGCTGCTCGTGCGTGAGGGAGACACGCCACGGGCCCTGTTCACCGCCGAGCCTGGTCAGGGGAGCCGGGATCGCCTCATCCTTGTCCCGCTCGACGAGGACGTCGAGGTTCGGGTCGATGGAGACGCGCTCGCCATCTGGCTTGCGCAGGGCTCGGTCGGCAGGTTGTCCGGCCGCATCCCAATCTGGGCCAGCACCCTTGGATATCTGCTCGTCTTCGTGGTCATCGGCCTATTGCTGCTTGGCAGCGCGACCTTCTTTGGATGGCTCTTCGACGTGACCGGCCTGGCCCGATGAGCGACGAGGCGCATCGATCCTTCCTGCCCCCGGAGACCGGGCTGATCGCGAGCCGGGTCCGGCTCGAATATGGATCGGCCGATGGCTTCGCGAGCACGGTGGAAGGTGCCCTGGCTCGCGGTGGAGAGCGCGGGGCGACGATCATCGCGTACCTCGACCGCGGCGACCTGGCGATCCACATCCCGCGCGAGGATGGCCCGACGTGGAACGCCGTCCCGCTCGTCCACCTCCATCC
>JALYMB010000044.1 GCA_030773935.1 Actinomycetota bacterium
CTTCAGGAGCGGTCGCCCCAGCGACGCCGCCGCGCGCCGGCCCGGCACGGAGCGCAGCAGCCCGTCCACGGACGGGACCTTGCGCCGGGCATCGGTCATGGCGCGAAGCCTACCCTCGCGGTACCGAGCCCGGAGGCCGTGCGGCCCGCCTCGACGGGCGCCGGTTCACGACGGCCGGTAGGATGTGCGCGTGCAAGAGATGCAAGACCGGCCCGCATTCCAGAGCTCCCAGATCACGTCCATGATCCGGGGAGGCGGCCTCGACATCGAGGTCATCCCGGCCGGGGACTTCGCGACCGAGCCGATGATCCTCAACATCGGGCCGCAGCACCCCTCGACCCACGGCGTGTTGCGTGTGGTCCTCGAGCTCGACGGTGAGGTCATCACCCGCGCGGAGCCGGTGATCGGCTACATGCACCGGGCCGCGGAGAAGCTCGCCGAGTACCGCGACGCCCGCCAGGTCCTTGTGCTGATGAACCGCCACGACTGGATCAGCGCGTTCAACAACGAGCTGGGCTGGACGATCGCGGTGGAGAAGCTGGCCGGTATCGAGGCCCCGGAGCGCGCCCAGTGGATCCGCACCATGATGGCCGAGTGGAACCGCATCCTCAGTCACCTGATGTTCAGCGGCTCCTATCCGTTGGAGCTCGGCGCCATGACCCCGATCTTCTACGCGTTCCGCGAGCGAGAGATGATCCAGGACCTCATGGAGTCCTGCACGGGCGCGCGCATGCATCACTCGTATTGCCGCGTGGGGGGTCTGAAGGACGACCTGCCGGCCGGGTTCGTGAAGCGCTCGCGCGAGGTACTCGTGCACATGCGGAAGTCGATCAGGGAATACGAGCGCCTGATCATGGGCAACGAGATCATCTTCGCGCGCACCCGAGGCATCGGCGTGCTGCCGGCGGAGACGGCGATCGCCTACGGGTGTTCCGGACCCGTGCTCCAGGCGAGCGGCGTCGCCATGGACCCGCGGAAGGACGAGCCGTACGAGAAGTACGACGAGGTCGAGTTCGAGGTGCCGGTCGGATCTCACGGCGACTCCTACGATCGTCTGTGGGTGCTGGTGGAGCGCATGAAGCAGTCGTGCAACATCATCGAGCAGTGCCTCGACAAACTGCCGCCAGGCGAGTTCCGCGCCGCGAAGCTGCCGAAGAAGCTTTCGCTCGAGGGTGAGGTGTACGTGCGCACGGAGAACCCGCTCGGGCTGATGGGCTACTACGTGATCGGCGACGGGAAGAAGAACCCATACCGGTTGAAGATGCGCACGGCGTCGTTCTCGAACGTCAGCGTGATCCCGGCCATGCTGCCCGGCACACTGGTGCCCGACCTCATCGCCATCCTCGGCTCGATCTTCTTCGTGGTCGGCGACGTCGACAAGTAGGGCCGGCGTCGGGGGACACGTTCGGCGCGCCTCCCTCCGCTTCGTCGGGCCATCGTCGCGCACCGCCCCGCGTCAGACGCCGGCCAGGAACGAGGGCCGGGGAAGACCCGGGCTCGCCACCAGGAACCAGCGGAGCCGGCCCAGTTGGTCCGGACTGACCAGGATCGATGCCCGGCTGCGCGCCGCCCACCGCTGCACGGCGTCCATGCCCTTTCCCTCGTTCAACAGCGTGCCCTGCGTCGCGAGCTCTTCGCGCATCCACTCCTTGAAGCCGAGCGCTGCGAGTGCCTGGAACTGCGTGAGCGTGGGGAAGGCATGGAGACCCCGCTGCTCCGCCGCCGCCCCGAGGGCGCCGAAGTCGACGCCCGCGGTGATGTCGGTGGTGCCGGGCCGTGCAAGGACGTCCTCCACCACGCGATGGTCGCGGTAGCCGTGGACCGGACCACCGGCCCCGTGGTCACCGCCGTAATCGACGAACAGCGCGTAGCCGTGGGCAAGGACCCCCGCGAGCTCGTCGATCAACGCGATCGCCCCGGTGGGCACGGTTCGCTCTCCACCTCCGGCGTCGCGCGCGAGACCGGGCGGAGGGTCGTCGAGCGGGGTCCGCACCTCGACGAATCGTTCCTCGTCCACGTCCACGAGGACCTCCGCCTCCCCGCGGACGAGCCGGAACGGCAGGTTGTCCAGGAGCTCGTGGCCCAGGACCACGTGCGGATCCGCCGGGATCCGAGAGGCCATCTCGATACCCGGGATCGTCTGAAGCTCCCGGATCGCCCCCTGGCTCCGCTCGATCACGGTGTACCGCAGCGGGAGGTCCCCGAGCTGCTCTCGCAGTTGGCGCGCCAACGTCCCATCGCCTGCGCCGATCTCCACGAGCCGGAACGGGTCGGGACGATCCAGAAGCGTCCACAGCTCCCGCAGGGCCCGGGCGAGGAGCTCGCCGAACACCGGATGCACGTGCGGGCTCGTCACGAAGTCCCCCTGCGGACCCACGGGCTGGCGCTCGTAGTAGCCCCCGGGGCCGTACAGGGCCAGATCCATGAACCGGTCGAAGCCGATCGGGCCGTCGGTAGCGATGGCGGTGCGGATCGCCGCAGAGGGCTGCTCGGATGTCGCGCCGAGGTCGTCCATGGCGTGAGTATCCACGGCTGGGAGAATCCCGGCGTGGATGAGCTGATCCGCGAGGCGGCGTCGGTGATCGCGGTGCGCGCGAGCGCCGACGGACCGGAGGTGCTGGTGCTGGAGCGCTCCGCCGCGAGCCGGTTCCTGCCCGGATACGTGGTCTTCCCCGGCGGGGCGGCCGATGCCGACGACGCCCATCTGGCGGCACGATGGTTCGGATCGAGCCGGGAGGCCGCGCGCGCCTGCGCCGTTCGCGAGCTTGCGGAGGAGGCGGGCCTGGCGCTCACCGGCGGCGGGCTCATGAGCGGCGCGGCGTTGGAGGCCGTGGACGCCAGGCCACCGACCCCGGAGCAGCTCGGCGAGCTTGCCCGCTGGATCGCGCCCGAGACCGTGCCGGTTCGGTTCGACGCCCGGTACTTCGTCGTGGCGGCGGGCGATGGTCCCGATCCCACGCCGGACGGAACCGAAGCCGTTGCGGCGTGGTGGGTCTCGCCCCGAGAGCTGCTTCGCGAATGGGAAGCGGGCGTCCGCAAGCTGTATTGGCCAACCTGGTTCACGCTGCAGGCCCTGGCCCGCGCCGAGACCCTGCAGGAGCTGCTCGCCCTGCGGATCCGCACCCGCGAGCCAGACGACGAGGAGGTCGAGCGCCTCCCGCGCTCGGTCTTCTGGCAGGACTGATGCCTGTGCCGCGGATCGTGCGCGTGCTGGCGCCGAACGCCGACGTGTACACGTTGGACGGAACGAACACGTGGGTGATCGGTGATGACCCCTCGATCGTGATCGACCCGGGTCCGGAGATCGAGACGCATCTGGACGAGGTGGCGGCCGCGGCGGGCCGAGTGGCCGCCGTCCTCGTGACGCACGATCATCCGGACCACGCGCCGGCAGCTGCCGCGTTCGCGGCGAGAGTCGGTGCGCCGATGCACGCGTTCCGGCTTGACGGCGCCGAGCATCTCCACGACGGGCAGGTTGTGCGGGCCGGCGGCGTATCCCTCACCGCGGTGCACACACCCGGCCACACCAGCGATCACATGGTGTTCTTCGAGCCGGCCGTCGGCGCGCTGTTCACCGGCGACGCGGTGGTGGGCCGCGGGACGACCTTCATCGATCCCCCGGAGGGGGACCTGACGCAGTACCTGCGGTCGCTGGAGAGGATGCGAGGACTCGGCGCCAGGACGATCTACCCCGGACATGGTCCGGTGGTGTTCGACGCGGCGGCCAAGCTCGAGGAGTACGTGCGGCACCGCGCCGACCGCGAGACCCAGGTGCTGGCCGCGCTCGCTGCCGGTCGCGTGACGATCGACGCGATGGTCGAGGAGATCTACACGGGATACCCGTCCGACGTGCGCCCGCTGGCGGCACGCTCCGTCCTGGCGCACCTGCTGAAACTCGAGGGCGAGGGACGAGCTTCGCGGGCGGGCAAGGGCGACGACGCGACGTGGTCCGCGCTCCAGCCGAGGACGTGCGAGCGATGCGGGCGTCGTCCGACGATCGGTCGTACGAAGCTCTGCGGGCCGTGCAGCCTTGCCGTCCTGCAGGAGACCGCGGAATGACCGCGGCCCATCTCTCGCTGGAACCTGCCGACGATCGTGAGGAGCTGGTGCCGCTGCTGCTCGAGGCCGATGAGTCCGAGTCGGTGCTCCGCGGCTACCTGTACGAGGGCATCCTCTATCGCGTCCTCGCCGACGGGGAGCCGGTGGGCGCAGTGCTGCTGATCCCCGAGGACGACGGACTGGAGATCAAGAACATCGCGCTGGTGGAGGATCGTCGTGGCCGCGGCCTCGGCCGGGCCGCGATCGAGGCCGTGGCCGCCCTGGCCCGCGCGACGGGCGCTGACCGCCTGCTGGTCGGGACCGCCGACTCCAGCAACGGGACGATCGCGTTCTACCGGCGCGTGGGTTTCCGCGACGCCGGCCGCCTGGTGGGCTTCTTCGACGCCTATCCCGAGCCCGTGGTCGAGGACGGGATCGTGGCGCACGACATGGTGCGGTTCGAGATGAAGCTGGACCCGCCAGGCTAACCGGAGCGCTGCTCGGACCCGTGACCGGTAGGAACCCGGCCCGCGCCGTTCCCAGTCTCCAGAAGCATGATGACGGCCTCCAGCCGCGAATGGACGCCGAGCTTGCTCAGCACGGTTTTCACGTAGCTCCGGACCGTGCTGACGCTGAGCCCGAGCCGGGCGGCGAGCTCCGCCGTCGACGCCCCGGCGGCGAGTCCGTCCAGGACCTGGCGTTCGCGGGGTGTCAGGAAACGCAGCGGGTCGGTGTTGGCGCCCTCGGGTGGTGAGGAGGCGGGCGGATCGGTGGTGGATCCCAGCTCGTTCACCGCCCGCTGGATGTCCCGCACGAGCGCCTCCCGAGCCCCTTCTCCGAGGGAGTCCCACGAGATCGTCAGTGAGGTGGTGAGGTGCCGCAGGCGGTGGGCCGCCAGCAGATCTCGTCGGGGACGGCTCGGGAAGGCCGAGATCCCGGAGATCTTTGAGGCGTGCGTGGTTGGCATCGGCCCATGTATAGGCTCGGCAACCGAGAGGGGACAAGGGCAAGATTGCGATTCGTCGTGTGATGTTCGTCACACTAGGCATGCAGACGACCCCCTTGACCGGCGTCGTTGACACCCAGGGGCGTCCGGTACCCTCAGGGCGAGCCCAACCGTCCCGACGGTGGGCTCTTGCCGTTCCAGGACCCGACGAGAGGAGGTGGGCCCCGGGGGACCTTCCGAACATCCATCCCTCAGGAGAGAGGAGCACCTCATGATGCCGATGGGCATCTTCCTGACTCTAGCGGCACTCGGTTTCACGGGCGGTCGACAGATCGCCACATCAGGTTCTTCAACCCCCCGAGGAGGCTTGAAGCAGCTCCTCGCCTTCACCCCCGGACACCCCCCTGGCAGGAAGGGTCGCGGCCCGCGCCGGTGGACGACGTGGTCCTGGCCGCATCTTCGTTCCCGACGCACGTCCCGCTCCCCATGGCGGCGGCTGGGCACGGTTCCACGGTGCCTTCGGCCGGCGCCCGGACGACCGGACGGCGCCTCGCGGAGCGGCCTCCGCCCATTCTTCGGGCCCGGCGCCATCCAGAACGCCCGCACCCAAACGCCCGCGATGGATGGTGTTGGGTCCGGAGCTTCAGCGGCCAGAGAGAGGCTCGGCCAGCCCGGCGTTCGACCCCACCCCAGCGCGCCCCCTAGCTCACCGCGACGGTGCCGCGCATCCCGTACGCGAAGTGCCCCGGCAGGTGGCACGCGAACGTGAACTCACCCGGCTCACCGAATGTGTAGGTCGTCGTCGCGGCCGTGCCGGCGGGGACCGAGACCTCGCCGGGCTTGGGCGGGTGCACGGCCTCGGTGCCGCGCTCGTGGATCCGCTGCACGAGGTCGTCGCCCAGGATGAACTCGTGGTCGATCGGATCGGTGTTCTGGATCACGAACCTCACGGTCTCGCCGGGGACTGCGTCGATCCGGTCGGGGTCGAATCTCGAGAAGTGGATCGTGACGTGGACCGTGCGGACGCCGGCGAGTGGCGCCGCCGCCGTGCGGCCCGTCGCGAGACTCGCAACGAGGAGCACGGTCGACAGCCCGAGCATCCCCGCCGCGAGCGCGAGCCGGAGGCCGCGTCGCATCGGTCAGACCGCTGGCCCGTGGCCGGACCGCCCCCGGTCGGTCTCGACCGCGACGGCGATCGCGACGAGCACGGTCAGCAGGATCGCGACCAGGGCGAACGTGGGCAGAGGCCCGCCGTTATCGACCGCTCCGGATCCGAGACCGGTAGCTGCTGGGTCCGGGAGCCCGGCGCCGCTGCCGTCGATCGCGAGGTCGTAGGTCAGCTCGCCGGCGGGCGCGTTCACGCGCAGATATGTGAGCCAGAAGTCGTCCGGCATCCACGCCATGCCACGGTCCGAGCGCAGGTCGGTGATCAGCTGGTCGGAGGCGGGCTCGCTGACCTCGCGGATCAGCCCGGTCTGGTCGGCGAGGAACCGGCTCGGCTCGCCTGCCTGCGGGAGCACGGCGGCCTCGTGGTCGGTGAGCAGGAAGACGTCGGCCTGGACGCGGTCGGCCGGGTCGCGGCCGAGGCCGAGGATCCGCAGTGGCACCCACGGATTGTCGGTGGGGATCACAAGGTGGATCGGTGTTCCTTCGCCTTCGCCGATACCGCGGGCTGCGGCCGCGGCGGCGTCGAAGCGCGCGGCCATGAAGTACGGGCTGCGGCTCGCGTAGAACTGGAGGACCTCGGGAGCGTCCGGCGGCAGGAAGAAGCCGTGCTCGCGCGCCCAGTCGCCGACCGAGAAGGCCCCGCCCTTGAGGACCGTGATGTCGAGCGCGTCGATCTGCTTCTCGAGGATCACCACGGCGTCGGCGGAGGGGGACGCTGTGCCCGCGGCCTCGAACGCGACAGCGCGCTCCTGCGGCTGCGTCTCCAGCACGAGGCGCTGCAACGTCCAGTCGCCGCCCTTGATCACGCGTATGGGCACGCCCGGCAACGGCACGATCGAGCCGACCTCTCCCGCGGACGCACCGGCGAACTCGAAGGAGGTGACGTAGTGCTCCACACCGTCGTGGTACGCGGCGAGCGTGGTGGTACGCGTGAGGCTGATCGTGCCGTTGGGCGCGACGAGCCCGCCGCACGCGAGCGCGGTACCCGCGGGCAGGAGAACCGTGAGCACGATGGCGAAGGCGGTGACGGCGGCGCGGTGGAGCGCGGGAGTTCTCATGAGACCCTCCTCGGTCCGGCGGATTGGTGCTGGGACGGGTCATCGACCGGCGAAGGTTCCCGGCCGCGACGGATCCGTCGGCGACGGCTGCCGTCAGGCCCCGACCGATCGGAGCGGACCGCGGATCAGGTACCGCCCCCGCGCGAGCCTTCGGAGGCTGCCGCTGCGCAGCAATCCGGCCACCGCGCGGTTCGCGCTCTCGCGCGTGGTGCCCGCGAACGCGCCGAGCTCCTCCTGCGTGAGCGTGAGCCCGATCGCCATGCCCCCGGGGGCGTCCCGGCCGAACCGTTCCGCGATCTGGTGAAGACGCCGCTCGATCGCGGCAGGCGTGTCGAGCCATGCGAGCTCCGACGCGAACGTGAGGGCCTGCCGCTCGCGGGCCGCGAGCCCGGCTTCGAGCTCGCCGGGCGTCGCCGGGCGGATCGCGCACCTGCGCAGGGCCGTCACTCCGACGGAAGAGGGCCCCGCGTCGACGCCGCCGATCACGTCGCCGGGGCCCGGCATGCGCGGGATCAACAGTCGTCCGTCGGAGGACACGATGCGCTCGATCAGCACGCCGCTCATCACGCTCCACGCGCGAACGCACGCGTCGCCCTGCCGGATCAGGGTGGTTCCCGCCGGCAGGGATGTGGTGAGGGGGAGCGGTTCGCGAGGCAGACGCTGCGCCACGGGCCACTCCTCGAGGACGGTGCGGCACGACCCTAACGGCGGGGTCCGACACCGGACCGCCATCCTCCGCGCCGACCCGCTAGGCTTCCCTGCGTCGTGCGATCCGCACGCAGGATCGCCAGCGAGGGAGGCAGCCGTGGCGAAGCGACCCGGAACGGAAGTGCTGGCGGGTGTGCCGTTGTTCCAGGGCCTGCCCCCCAGGCACCTCAAGCGGATCCGAGACCTGGCCGAATCCGCGGATTACATGGCGGGTGCATCGCTCGTGAAGCAGGGGACCGAGGGGGACGGGTTCTTCGTGATCCTGGAGGGGCTCGCCAAGGTGGTCGTGGGCAAGCGCACGATCAACCGGCTGATGCCGGGCGATTACTTCGGAGAGATCTCGTTGCTGGACGGTGACGTGCGAACCGCGTCGGTCGTGTCGGAGACCCCGATGAAGGTGCTCCTGATCGAGCGCAAGCGCTTCCTGAAGCTGCTGCAGGACGAGAACGCGATCGCCGTGGCGCTGCTGCAGGGATTGGCGAGGGCGATCCGACGCACCGATCGGTCGCTCGCGGGTTGATGCGCGTCGAGTTCTACCGGTCCGACGCTCCCGACACGGTCGTCGCGACCGCGACGTGGCACGGGTCGTCCGTCAGTGTCGACAGCGATGACCAGGCCCTGCGCGACCGGCTCGTGCGCGCGTTCCGGCCAACGCCTGTCGTCGTGAACGATGCCTCGTACCGGCAGTTGGGGACCAGGGGCGAGACCGTCGTGCAGCCGGGTTCGTTGGAGTGGTTCCGCACGGTCGGACGGACACGCGCGACCGTCGAGTCGGGGCTGGCCGCTCGGTTCGTCCCCGGCATCGAGGAGGGCGGATACGATCCCGCCTCCCAGTACCGAACGTTCCGGGAGTCGATCGAACGTCTCGCGAGTCACGCGGATTGAACCGGCTGGTCTTACTCCACCGGGTTCGCCGCGAGCCATGCCGTACCGGCATCGCAGAACGGGCGGAAGTCGCAGTAACGGCACTGTGCGCCCGGCGTGGGCTCGAACTCGCCGCGCGCGATGCCGGCGAGCGACGCCGTCACGCGCTCCCGCACGTCGGCCGGGTCCCCCATGGGATGGGAGACCTCGTCGCCGCTGGCGAGGTAGACGTACGTGAGTGTGATGTCCTGCGGCCGGCGTCCCCAGATCTCCACGCATGCCAGGCCGTAGATGTCCAGCTGAAGTGACGCGAGCCGGTCGCCCGCCGCCGGCATGCGGCCGGTCTTCCAGTCCACGACCTCCCAGGGCCCCGCGTCCTCGCCGAAGATGGCGTCGATCCTGCCTCCCACGACGGAGCCGTTGAGCGACAGCAGGAACGCTCGCTCCGTGTAGCGCGGGACCACGCCGGCGAAACGACTCTCCAGATACGCCTGTCGCAGGCGCTCCACCTTGCCGGGCTCGCCGGCGAGTTCCTCCGAGGTGAGGTCCGGGATCTCCTCCGGTTCGATGAGGGTCCCCTGCCCCACGGAGCGACGCTCGATCCACCGGTGCACCTCGGTGCCGACCCTCGCCGCGGGCCCACTGAAATGGGGGAGCGGCCGGACGCTGGTCCAATAGAAGCGCTTCGGGCAGCGCGCATAATCGATCACGCCGCTGGCCGAGACCGTGGTGGGCAGGCGAGGATCGACCGGGCCGCCCTCGGCGGCCTCGCGCTCCCGCAGGTGCGCCGCCAGCGACCTGCGCTCGGCCGACGCCGCATCGAACGCCAGGCGGGCCTCCCCATCCAGCAGATCGGCGAGACCGGCCTGCGCCACACC
>JALYMB010000045.1 GCA_030773935.1 Actinomycetota bacterium
GTGGCGCTGGCCGCCGCCGGCCACACGAGCGTGCTGGCCTCGATGGTCGGGCTGCGCCTCCCGCTGCAGTCGCATCCCTTGCAGGCCCTGGTGTCCGCGCTGTACGAGCCCGTCCTCGACACGGTCGTGATGTCGAACGCCGTCCACGTCTACGTCAGCCAGGCCGATAAAGGCGAGCTCGTGATGGGTGCCGGCATCGACCAGTACAACGGCTATGCGCAACGCGGCTCCTTCCACGTGATCGAACACCAGATGGGCGCCGCGCTGGAGCTGTTCCCGGTCTTCGCCCACGCGAAGCTGCTTCGGACGTGGGCCGGCATCGTCGACGTGTGTCCGGACGCGTCGCCGATCATCGGGCCGACGCCGATCCCCGGCCTGCTCCTCAACTGCGGCTGGGGAACCGGCGGCTTCAAGGCCACGCCGGGCTCCGGCTGGGTCTACGCGGAAGCGATCGCGAACGGCGAGGCCGGCGAGCTCGCGAGACCCTATGCGCTGGAGCGCTTCACGACCGGCGCGCTAATCGACGAGCACGGCGCCGCCGCGGTGGCGCACTGATGCGCCCGGCGACGCTGCGCAGGGCGGCGCTGTCGCTTCCCGAGGCCGAGGAGATCGAGACGTGGGAGACGGCCACGTTCCGGATCCGCGGCAGGATCTTCGCCATGTTCTCGGATCATGAGCGCGACGTCTGGATCAAGAGCACGCACGATGAGCAGGCTGCTCTCACCTCGATGCAGCCCGAGGTGTTCTTCGTCCCGCCGTACGTCGGCCCGAAGGGGTGGATCGGCGCCAGGGTCTCGAAGGCGGATCGGCAGGAGGTCACCGAGCTCGTGACCGAAGGCTGGCGCATGACGGCGCCGAAGCGGCTCGTGAAGGTCTTCGACGAGGAGCTCGGCTGACGTGCTGCTGATCCCGTGTCCGTGGTGCGGCCCGCGCGACGAGGTCGAGTTCCGCTACGGCGGCCAGGCTCACGTGGCGTACCCGGCCGATCCCGAGGCGCTCTCCGACGAGGAGTGGGCCGACTACCTGTTCATGCGCGACAACCCGAAGGGGGACTTCGCCGAGCGTTGGTTCCACACGGCGGGCTGCCGGCGGTGGTTCGATGCCGTGCGGAACACCGCCACCTACGAGATCCGCGCGACGTACCGGGCCGGCGAGGAGCCGACGACGTGAGACGCCTCGACGATCACGGCTGGGTGATCGACCGCTCGGATCCCATCGCGTTCCGGTTCGACGGTGCGGAGTACGAAGGGGTCACGGGCGATACGCTGGCGAGCGCGCTGCTCGCGAACGGCGTGGATGCCGGGTTCCGCAGTCCGATCCAGGGTCGCGCCAGGGGCATCTTCTCGGCGGGGGTCGAGGAGCCGAACGCCTTCGTGGCCGTCCTGCGCCCGTGGGTCGATCTCATCGTGCCGGCGACGACGGTTCCGCTGGTCGACGGTCTGCTCTCGGAGAGCCGGGCAGGCGTGGGGGACCTCGCCGGTGCGGGGTCGGCTCCGCGGACGGCCGCAGACCACCGGCACGCGCACGTGGAGACCCTGGTCGTCGGCGGCGGATCTTCGGGCGTCGCGGCCGCTCGGACGGCCCTGGATCGCGGAGACCGCGTCATGCTCGTCGACGAACGGCCCCATCGGCTCGAGTTCGCCCTCGAGGGCCAGGAACTCCGGGTGCTGACCGACTCGACCGCGCTCGGGCTCTACGACGACGGATACGCGGTCATCCACGAACGGGGCCGACGCCGCGAACGCATCTGGCACGTGCGGGCGGGTCGGGTCGTCCTCGCGACGGGCCTGCACGAGCGGCCGATCGCGTTCGCCGGGAACGATCGTCCAGGGGTGATGCTGGCCGCGTCCATCGGATCGTTCGTCGAACGCTTCGCCGTGGCTCCCGGCGACCGGGCCGTCGTGTTCACGGCGACCGATCGGGGAGCCACGTTCGCCGAACGCCTGCCGGCACTCGGCGTGGAGGTCGCAGCGCTGGTGGACGCGCGGGCCGGCGGGCGGATCGTCGGGACGCGCGGCGATCCTCGTGTACGGGAGGTTCTCGTCCGCGAGCCCGACGGCGAGGAGCACGCGGTGGAGGCCGACCTCGTGGCCGTCAACGGTGGGTTCAACCCCGTGCTGGGTCTGTGGCGGGCGATCGGCGGCGGGCTGCGCTACGACGAAACCACCGCGTGCTTCATCCCCGACGGGAACGGCCCTCCGTGGCTCTCGGTCGAGGGGTCGGCCGCCGGCGGGGTGGTGGGCGAACCGTTCTGGGTCGTCGAGGAGGGAGACGACACCGAGAAGTACCTCGACCTCCAACGGGATCAGACCGTCGCCGACGTCGCCGAGGCCGTCGGCGCAGGCCTTCGCTCCGTCGAGCACATCAAGCGAGCGACGTACATCGGCACAGCGATCGACCAGGGCCGCACGAGCGGCGTGCTGACCGCGGAGATCGTGAACGTGCTCCTCGGCGCCGGCCCCGGGGCGCAGGGGCCGACGAACGCGAGGCCGCCCTCCACGCCGGTGTCGTTCTCCGCCCTGGCCGGGCCGTACCGCGGCGCGATGCTCGATCCGGAGCGGCGGACCTCGATCCATCCCTGGCACATCGACCACGGCGCCGTCTTCGAGAACGTCGGCCAGTGGAAGCGCCCGTGGTACTTCCCGCGCGCGGGCGAGGCGATGGAGGACGCGGTGCTCCGAGAATGCGGGGCGGTCCGCACCGGCGTCGGCGTGATGGATGCCTCGACACTCGGCAAGATCGAGATCGCCGGACCCGACGCCGCGGCGTTCCTGGACCGGATGTACACGAACCGGATGTCGACGCTCGCGCCCGGAAGGATCCGCTACGGCCTGCTGTGCGGCGTCGACGGCATGGTGTTCGACGACGGGGTGGCGATGCGACTCACCGAGCACCGTTTCCTCGTCACGACCACCACGAGCGGCGCCGCGAAGGTCCTGGACCACTTCGAGGAGTGGCTGCAGACGGAGTGGTCCGAGCTGCGCGCGTACTGCACCAGCGTCACCGAGCAGTGGGCGACGATCGCGATCAACGGGCCGCGGGCGCGGGAGGTGGTGGCGGCCGCCGGCACCGACGTGGATCTCACCGTCGAGGCGTTCCCGTTCATGACGTGGCGCAACGGCGCCGTCGCGGACATGCCGGCGCGGATCGCGCGCGTCAGCTTCAGCGGCGAGCTGGCGTACGAGATCAACGTCGCGAGCTGGTACGGGCAGGCGATGTGGGAGGCCGTCATGGCGGCGGGCGAGCCGTTGGGGATCGTGCCGTACGGCACCGAGGCGATGCACGTCCTTCGCGCCGAGAAGGGCTTCCCGATCGTGGGACAGGACACCGACGGCACCGTGACACCGCACGACCTCGGCATGTCGTGGATCGTTCGCAGGGACGACTCGGACTTCGTGGGGCGGCGGTCGCTGCGGCGCGCCGACGCCACCCGGGCCGACCGAAAGCACCTGGTGGGTCTGTTGCCGGAGGAGCCGGACGCGCTGCTGCCCGAGGGCGCGCAGATCGTCCTGGACGACACCGGCGGGATACCGATGCCGATGGTGGGCCACGTGACGTCCAGCTACCGCAGCGCGGCGCTGGGCCGAACGTTCGCGCTCGCGATGGTCGCGGGCGGCCGCGATCTGATCGACGACACCGTGCACGCACCACTGCCCGAGGGCACGATCGACGCCCGGGTCAGCCACCCGGTGTTCTGGGATCCGGACGGGGAACGCCGCGATGGCTGAGACGCCCGCGCGGAGCCCGCTCGCATCGCGCCTGGAGGACCTGGCCGGCATCGCCGCGGCCACCGGCGGCGCCGTGGTGCTGGAGCACTTGCCGTTCCTGACACAGATCGACCTGCGACTGGATCCGAGCGACGCCGGACGCGCGCCCTACCCGCTGCCGGTCGAGCCGAACACCGCGTGGGAGGAGGGTCCGCGGGCGGCAATGTGGCTCGGTCCCGACGAGTGGCTGCTGCTCGGTCCGCCCGGGGCGGGACCCGATATCGTCGCCGAGCTCCTCGGAGCGCTCGGGGGCACGCACCGCAGCATCGTCGACGTGTCCGCGAACCGCGTCGCGCTGGAGCTCTCCGGCCCGGGCGCGAAGGAGCTGCTCTCGAAGGGCTGCTCGCTCGACCTCGACCGGCGGGGAGGCTGGACCGCCGGCAGCTGCGCGCAGACGCTGCTGGCACGCGTGCCCGTGATCCTGCACGAACGCGCCGAGACCACCGGTGTGCTCGTCAGGCCCTCGTTCGCGGAGTACCTCGTGGACTGGCTGGTCGACGCGGCCGCGAGACCCTCCATCCCCGATCCGTAGACTCCGCTCGCCGACCATCGAGGAGGACCGCAATGGATCTGTCGGGATCGACCACGCTCATCACGGGCGGGACGTCGGGCATCGGGCGAGCGACCGCCGAGCTCTTCGCGAGCCTGGGAGCGGCCGTCGCCTTCACCGGACGCGATGCGGACCGCGGCACGGAGGTCTCCGAGCTGATCCGTGCGGCGG
>JALYMB010000046.1 GCA_030773935.1 Actinomycetota bacterium
GGCGTGGACCACTGCGCCACCGCCGGCCCCATCGCGGGCCTGAAGGTCGACCGCAAGGCACCGGGCATCACCATCACCGCACCGGCCGACGGTGCCGTGTACCTGCTCGGCCAGCCGGTTGCGGCCGCCTACGGGTGCGCCGATGGCGGATCGGGTCTGACCAACTGCGCCGGCACGGTCGCGAACACGGTGAACGTCGACACCCTCACCGTCGGCACGAAGACGTTCAAGGTGGACAGCGCCGACGGTGCCGGCAACCTGGGTACCCGCACCGTGACGTACACCGTTCGCTACGACTTCGCCGGGTTCTTCCGGCCGGTCGACAACAAGGACGGGTCCGGGAACTACATCCTGAACGTCGTGAAGGCCGGGAGCGCCGTGCCCATCAAGTTCAGCCTCGGCGGCAACAAGGGACTGAACATCATGACATCCGGATACCCGACCTCGAAGAAGATCGCGTGTGGCGACACGCCCACGACCGATACGATCGAGAGCACGGTCACCGCGGGCTCGAGCAGCCTGTCCTACGACGCAACGACCGACCAGTACACCTACGTGTGGAAGACGGACAAGAACTGGGCCACCGACACGACGCAGGGCCCGTGCCGTCAGCTGGTCGTCAAGCTCGCGGACGGACAGTCGTACTTCGCGGTCTTCAAGTTCACGAGGACCTGATCCCGCACGCGTCTCTGATCAGGGCCGGCCTTCGGGCCGGCCCTGCTCGCTTGTACCCCGGCCCAGAGGGGCGCGCACGGCCGTTCGCGGTCTCGGGTACGGGAGAAGATCGGGCGAGTCGGCGATGGGGGAGCGGTCCGCGCCTGGGACACCACCCTTCCCACGGAGTGCCGTGGTCTGACGGGACCGCGTGCTAGCCCGTGCCGTCCCCGTCCGACCCTGACGTGACGAGGGTGGGTTCGGGGTCCCCGTCGCCGGCTTCCGCGGCGTTCTCGGCTGCCGCCGGGATCTTGCCGTGGCCGTCGGCACGGCCGTCCTTCTCGAGGGCCTTCAGCTTGTAGTACGCGCCCTGGCGTGTGATGCCGAGGGCGGTGGCGATGTCCTCGGCGCTGGCGCCCAGGTCGCGGGCCTTGATGAGCGCCTCAGCCTCTGCCTCATCGAGGTATTCGCAGAGCTCCCGCATCGCTTCGAGCGCGATCAGCGGGAAATTCATGTTCTCGATCTTCCGGATCGTGTGACGGGGGAACCCCTCGGAAACCATGGCGAGAAGGTACGCGGTCGCGAGTCGTCCTACAAGTGCCTGTCCCGACAACTCGCTTCACACACTTCGGAGCATTGCCCGTTCGGCCAACAGGCACGTTCGGGGAGGTGGCGTTCCGCGATCTGGGCATCCGGCGTCGACCGAATGCCAAGACACTCGACATTTACCAGGCAAAAGGCTTGACACCGGTTGGCCAGTAGCCTACGGTCCGCGCTGTACGCCGCTCGGGTGACGGCCGGGAAGCCCTTTGGCATCCCCCAGATCTCGGACCGGGGAATGGCGAGATCAGAGGGAAGGACGAAGGGACATGCGAACACAGACGTCTGCGGGGGAGCTTCGCGAGCACCGAGGTTCTTTGAGTAGGAAGAGGATCTCCAGGACGGCGCTCGTCGCACTCACCGCGTTCTTCACGGTTGCGGCCACGGCGACCGCGTTTGCTGATTCATTGCAGTCGGACGGCGATGTCTTGTCTGGCGGACTGAGCGCCAGTATCAGCAACTGCTTGGTATCCCATGACTTCACGGGTCAAGCTCGCATCTCAGCTAGCGGAAGCACGCACTTCGCAGGCGGCGCGATCGTTACGATCAGCTACACCTCGCCGTCTCCGAAGATCACGGTGACGGGCGGCAATGTGACGCTCTCTAACCCGTGGAACAACGCGTCAACGGACAAGACGCGGAGTATTGGCGTCCACGTCGACAGCGGCATCACGAACGGCACCTACCACATCGATGGGTCAGCGACCGGCAATAAGGCTGGCGGCGGAACGCTAACTGTCACAGACACCTTTAACGTCATCGTCAACTGCCCGACAAATACGGCTCCCACCCTGAACCTCCCAGCAGACATCACGGTCGAGGCGCAGGGGGCGAGTGGCGCGACCGTTACCTACACGGTCACTGCGACGGATGCCGAGGACAACCCGGATCCGACGCCGAGTTGCTCGCCAGCTTCCGGCTCCGTGTTCGCGCTCGGGACGACGACCGTGCAGTGCTCGGTGACCGACTCCAACGGGACAACGACGAACGGGTCGTTCAAGATCGTCGTCCATGACACCACGGGTCCGGTGCTTTCCCTAGCGAACGTAACGGCCGAGGCGACGGGCCCGAGTGGTGCCTCAGTCTCGTTCTCACCGAGCGCTTCTGATCTCGTCGATGGCAACGTCGCGGTCAACTGCGATGCGAACTCCGGAGCCACCTTCGCGCTGGGCACCACGGCGGTGAACTGCTCGGCGACTGATAGTGCCGGTAACACGTCGAGCGGTGCCTTTACGGTCAAGGTGCAAGACACCACCGCGCCGGAGCTCAGCATCCCTGGCGATATCGTGACCGAAGCAGACGGTGCTACCGGTTCGGTCGTCCTCTTCACCGCCTCGGCGACTGATCTCGTCGATGGCAACGTCGCGGTCAACTGCGATGCCAACTCCGGAGACACCTTCCCGCTCGGCACGACAACGGTGACTTGCGGGGCCAGTGACGCAGCCGGCAACGCGGCCGCTCCGATCAGCTTCACGGTCAAGGTGCAGGACACCATGGGTCCGACGATCGACGCGCACCTCGATGTCACCGCAGAGGCCACGAGCTCGGCGGGCGCCGTCGTGAGCTATACGAGCCCGGCCACCCATGATGCGGTGGACGGCGCCGGAACGGCGAGCTGTTCACCCGCCTCCGGCACGACATTCGCGCTGGGCAATACGACGGTGAGCTGCAACAAGACCGATGCGGCCGGCAACGCGGCCACTCAGACCACCTTCACGGTGACGGTGCAGGACACCACGGCTCCGACCCTCAACCTTCCCGCAGACATCACGGCCGAGGCGACAGGATCGAGCGGTGCGGCGGTCAGCTACACGGCCACGGCCACAGACCTCGTGGATGGTTCCCGGCCTGTTACGTGCCTGCCCGCCTCGGGCACCACGTTCGCAATCGGAACAACGACGGTGAACTGCTCCGCGAACGACCTGCAAGGCAACACCGCCAACGGGTCTTTCTCGGTTAAGGTGCAGGACACCACGGCGCCGGCGCTGAGCCTGCCTGCGAACATGGTCAGGACGGCGACGTCCAACAGTGGCGCGCCCGTCAGCTACACAGCCACGGCCACGGACCTCGTGGATGGCTCCCGGCCTGTGACGTGCTCGCCCGCCTCGGGAACCACGTTCGCCATCGGAACCACGACGGTGGACTGCTCTTCGACGGACAGCCACGGCAACACCGCCCAAGGGTCCTTCACGATCAACGTGGTCTACGGCAGGGACGGCGGGATCCGCCAGCCGATCAACCCCGACAACACGAGCGTCTTCAAACGGGGCCAGGCGGTTCCGGTCAAGTTCGGCCTGTCCGGTGACCCGGTGCCGAATGGGTTCGACACGAGTGCCTGGAAGGTCTCGAAGGCGTCGGTGAGCTGCACGGCGGGCTTCGACGCCGCGGATGCGACGCTCGAGGACGTGGGTTCGATCACTCCGACGACGACCGTCCGCTACGACGCCACGGCCGATCAGTACATCTACAACGCGGACTTCAAGAGCGCGGGTCTGAACACGTGCTGGAAGATCGCGGTGGATCTCAAGGATGGCTCCCCGCTGCTCTACTCAGCGGTCTTCAAGACGGTGAAGTAGCAAAGAACCAGGCGCCAAGGTAGAGAGGGCCGGTCAGGCGACCGGCCC
>JALYMB010000047.1 GCA_030773935.1 Actinomycetota bacterium
GGATCGGCGAGCTCGCACGGCGACACATCCGGAACCTCTCGGGCGGTCAGCAGCAGCGAGCGTTCATCGCCCGCGCGCTCCTCCGGAAGCCGGACCTGTTGCTGCTCGACGAGCCGACCAGCGGCGTGGACGTGAAGACGCGTCACGACGTTCTGCACCTCCTCCACACGCTCAACCACGAGGGCATCGCGATCGCGATCACGACCCACGACCTGAACGCCGTGGCGGCGCACCTCCCGAGCCTCATCTGCCTCAACCGCCGCGTCATCGCGGCTGGAACGCCGGACGAGGTGCTGCGCCCGGAGGTCCTCCGCGAGCTCTACGGGGCGGACATGCTGGTCGTGCGCCAGGACGGGATGTTGCTCGTGGGCGACGTGCCCTCCGCCTTCCGGGAGGAACACGGCCGCGCGGGACATCCGGAGGGGATCGCCGCCGCCCACTTCGGCGAGGAACCGCCGGAGCACTCCCACGGCGAGGGGGCGGGGGCTGATCATCAGCACCCGCCCGTCCCCGCGCGGGAGGAGCGGACGTGAGTTCCCTAAGTCAACCCCTACGCGGCAAGTCTCCTCTCTCCGCCGTGGAAAGCGGGGTTGTACCGGGTCTCGGTGTGCCAGCAGGCCCACATCACCCGGAGCCACGCCCGCATGAGTATCCGTACGGCCTGGGGATGACGCTTGCCTCGGGCCCGAGCATCAGCGTAGAGCTTCGCCGCCCAAGGCGAGGCGTGGCGGGAGTTATCAGCGAAGATGCCGAGCGCATCGCGGGCCCGAGTGTTCACCGCCCACCGGAAGTGCACGGACTTCCCCTTGCCCGACTCCTTGGTGACCGGGACGGCTCCGGCCTCTGCGCAGGCATGGTCGACGTCAACCGCCCGGTTCAGGATGGGGCCCACCTCCGCCACGATCTGGGCCAGGTTCAGCTCCCCGATCCGGGGCATGGGGGCGAGCAGATTGGCCTTGGCGTGTGCGAGCAGTGCGGCCGCGATGGCCCGGTCCAGGTCGGCGATGATGCCAAGCAGGGTTCTCAGCAGGACAACCTGGGCCCGCACAAGCTCGGCCAGGACCTCGGGATCGAGTCGCCCGGTCGCCACTGGAGCTCGGCGAAGCCGCTCAACCAGCACCCCCGGAGAGCGCCGGCCGGAGTAGGAGTGCCGGCGGCAGAACATCCGCATGCGGGTCTCCCCGAGCCGCTCGGCGGCCCCAGGGGTGGGGTAGTCCGACAGAAACGCCAGGGCGATCTCGGTGTCCACTCGGGCGAACACCGCAACGGCACCTGGCCAGTGCCGCTCGAGCAGCGCGCGGAGCTGGTTGGCCGCCCCCACCCTGGCCTGCAAGTGGTCATCGCGCATCCGCACCAGGGCCTGCAACTCGGCCGTGGCCGCATCGAGCGGCTCCAGGCGGCGCAGGCGGTGGCCGTCGGTGCGCAGGTAGTCGGCGAGCTTGTAACTGTCCCCGGGATCGGACTTGGCCCGGGAGGCCCCCCATCGGGGCCTCGTTGCGTGAAAGGCGTTGGGGTGGATCGGCACCACGGGATGCCCCGCCGCCAGCAGTCGGTCCACCACCACCCCGGAGGTACTCTCGATGGCCACTGGCAGGTCCCGAGGCGACCCGCACCGGGCCAGCCGGGCAAGGGCCTGATCGATCCCGGCCTCATCGTGGGCCAGGGGGAAGTGGTCCAGCACCTCACCAACCTGGTTGACCACCGTGACGTCGTGGGCCTCGCTGGCCCAATCCCATCCCACGTACAACACCGCACCTCCTTCCCGGGGCCGCGCGTGGTTCACTCCAGGCGGTCGAGGCCTCGTTGCCGCTTGCTCATTGATCGGCCCTCTCTGGGGCTTGTCCCTAAAGGCGGTGCCGGGGCCTCGGCGCGTCGGGGGCGGCGGTACTCACGTTGGCCATCGACTGGCTCGCGGCAGTGGCCGTCCCCCGACACTCACCGGTCTGTCGGAATCGCTTCTACACGACCCGACACGGGGATGGTGGACCAATGAGCGCTAGAACCCCCGGGGAGGACGAGGGTCCCCCTTACGATGAGCCCGTGGAACCCGGACCCCCTGAGGATGAACCCCCTGAGAAGGACACGGGTCCCCCTGTGACCCCTGACCCCGGAGTAGAGGTCGAGGGTCTGGAGCCGGGGGAAGGATGGGTGAACCTCAAGCAAGCTTCCTCGGAGGCGGGAGTCTCCGTGGCGACTCTCCGCAAGTGGTACCGGCGCGGCCGGATCCAGTCGCGGGAGGTCGCGGGGGAGTTCGGCCCGGAGCGCAGG
The DNA here is from genome assembly GCA_030773935.1 of Actinomycetota bacterium. GTDB lineage: Bacteria > Actinomycetota > UBA4738 > UBA4738 > HRBIN12 > JALYMB01. The sequence continues at coordinate 2,269 of JALYMB010000047.1, forward strand.
GTCCGCCTCGCCGAGGTCCTCAAGCTGGCCGCGGAGTCGCCGGCGCGGATCACGCGAGCGGACAAGGCCTCCGAATCCTCCACGCTCGCGATCCCCGCGGAGAGGCTCTGGGCGATGTACCAGGAGGCCGGCCATGAGGCCCAACAGGCCCGGGAACGCGCCGCGAAGGCCGAGGCGCAAGCCGAGCTGCTACGTGCCGAACTCGAACGCGAGCGGGCTGAGCGGGAGCGCCTCACGGCCCAGGCGATCGCTCCCCGCCGGCGCTGGTGGCGTCGTAAGCGGCCCCAGGACATTCCGCCACTCCAGGACCCCTCCGCATAGCTGACGGACCGATCACGCGACCGCAGCAGGACGAGAGCGCCGCGTGGAGAGAGCGACCGAAGAGGAAGCCGTGGCGGCAGGTGTGGTGAAGGTCCCGATCGCCATGTGCATGACGGCCGTTCTCCTCAGCGCGTGTTCCTCGTCCACTCCGGGGTCCGACCTCCCCACCGTCCCGTCAGCCGTTCGAACCGCCAACGTTCCCCCCGTCCGCCCGCAGGGGTCCGGCAAGGCGAGTCCGGTGCAGCGGAAGGCGTACCTGCTCGCCTACGATGTGTTCAAAGACCACGCGCACGACGATGCGTGCCACCGCCGACCAGGAGATCCCGAGCAGTATTGCGACCGCGGTCTTGTCCATGCGCTGGGCGCACCAGGCGACCACGTCTTCGAGATCGCGGCTGAACCGGGCGCCCTCTCGAGCCC
>JALYMB010000048.1 GCA_030773935.1 Actinomycetota bacterium
GAGCTGCAGATGGTCGCGGAACAGCCGAACTTCGTGGGTTCGGGGCTGCCGCACGTGGGCCCGTGGGACTACGTGCAGGATGTGCCCATGCTCTGGTACGGCCCCGGCTTCGTCCCGGCGCAGGAAGCGGTGAAGCGGCCCGTCACCTCCGTGGGGATCGCGCCCACGGTCGCAAAGCTCCTGGACTTCCCGTTCGCGGCGCCCGACGGCTCGCCGATGACCGAGGCCCTGCTGCCCGACGCCCGGCGGGCCGACCCGCCGAAGCTGATCCTCACACTCGTGTGGGACGCCGGTGGCCGCAACGTGCTGGCGGCGCACCCGGATTCCTGGCCGTACCTCAAGTCCCTGATCCCCCAGGGCACCTGGTTCGAGAACGCGAGCGTGGGTTCCTCTCCCACGAGCACCGCGCAGATCCACGCGAGCATCGGTACCGGAGCGTTCCCCGACGACCACCTCCTTGTGGGGCACCGCCTCCGGGTCGGCAACACGATCGTCACGCCGTGGAACCTGGGTCCGAACCTCATCGTGCTTCCCACGCTGGCCGATCTCTACGACCGCGCGATGGGCAACGAGCCGCTCGTGGGGATCAGCGCGACGGTGAACATCCATTTCGGGATGATGAGCCACGGCTCCTTCTTCAACGGCGGTGACCGCGACTTCGGCATGACGCGTTCGGTGACGGGTGGAAGCACGCTCACCGACGAGGGATTCGAGTGGAACCTGCCGGGCCAGATCAAGGACTACTACACCCTGCCGGGGTACCTGAACGACACGCCCGGCTTCCAGAAGGACGTGGACGCGGTGGACCGGGCCGACGGGCAGTTCGACGGGAAGTGGCGCGACAACTCGATCGACCAACTCCTGCAGGGTTTCGACACGCCGGCGCGCATCCCGTATCAGGAGCGCGTGTTGGAGAGCATGGTGACCCACGAAGGCTTCGGTCAGGACAACGTTCCCGACCTCCTGTACGCGAACTTCAAGGAGATCGACTACATCAGCCACATCTGGTCGATGAACTCGCCGGAGATGGACGACGCCGTTCGCGCGCAGGACGCCGCATTGAAGCAGCTGGTGGAGTTCCTCGACGCCCAGGTGGGCAAGGGGCAGTGGGCCATGGTGATGACCGCCGACCACGGCGCCATCCCGGACCCGAAGGTGTCCGGCGGGTTCCAGATCTCCACCGGGCCGATCGGCTCGGGTCTGAACGCGGCGTTCGACACCGACGGCGACGACGTGTCGGTCGTGCAGCTGATCCAGCCGACGCAGATCTACGTGGACGAAGCCGAGCTCCACCAGAACGGCGGCACGCTGGAGGACATGGCGCGCTGGATCATGGATCGCACGAAGGGCACCACGGCGGGCGCCGGCGTCGTGGTGCCGGCGTCGGAGCAAAGCGACAAGGTGTTCGCCGCATCCTTCCCGTCGGACCTGATGAACCACCTCGACTGCCTGCCCGAGGCACGGGGGTGAGAGGACCCCTCCGGCGTTTGGCGCTCGCCGTCGTCACACTCGCCGTCTGCGTCGTCGTGCCGTCTCCGGCGCCGGCCAGTGCCGCCACCGACTTCGCCGCCGTGGCATGCTCGCTGCCGCACGACCAACTGCTGCGGATCTGGCGCGGCACCGAGCCGGATCGCTCCGGCCAGATCCTGGTCGTACCGCAGGAGCCGAACTTCCTGGGATCGAACTTCCCGCATTCGGGTCCGTGGGACTACCTCCAGGACGTGCCGCTGTTTTGGTACGGCCCCGGGTACCTGAAGCCGCAGCCGAAGGTCGAGCGCTCCGTCACGATCGCCGGCATCGCACCCACGCAGGCAGGCCTGCTGGGTTTCGACGGGTTCGACGCGCCCGACGGCGTCGCGATGCCCGAGGTGCTGGCCGCGGCGAAGGACACCCCGCCGAAGCTGATCGTGACCATGGTGTGGGACGCCGCCGGCCGGAGCGTCCTGGACACATGGCCCAAAGATTGGCCGGTGCTGAAGTCGCTGATCCCCAAGGGCATCTGGTACGACAACGCGAGCGTGGGGTCCTCACCCTCCATCACGCCGGCGACCCACGCGACCATCGGCACCGGCGCCTATCCGCAGACCACGGGCCAGGTGGACGCCGAGTTTCGATTGGGAGACGACACGCAGCTCGTCCGCGCAGGTGACTTCGGGCCGACCTTGCTGGACTCGGCCACGCTGTCCGATGTGTACGACCGCGCCATGGGGAACGCGCCGGTGGTCGGCGTCCTGGCCAGCGTCACCTGGCATCTCAACATGATGGGGCACGGCGCCATGTGGAACGGCGGCGACCACGACATCGCGGTGCTGCGCCTCAGCGATAGCTCCAACGGGGGGGTGGAGGGTGACGCGTGGAACATCAAGAGCAAGAACGCTCCCTACTACCGGTTCCCCGCCTACGTGAACGACCTGCCCAACGTGGACACGTACACGGCCGCGCTCGACCGCGCCGACGGAGCGCGCGACGGGAAGTGGCGTCAGAACTCGATCGAGCAGCTCGCCAACGGCTGGGACACGCCCGCACGCGTGCCGTTCCAGGACCGGATGTATGCGGAGGTGATCAAGCGCGAGGGCTTCGGCGCCGACGACGTGCCCGACCTGCTGTTCATCAACTCGAAGATCATCGACCACGTGGGCCACGGGTGGAGCGTGAACAGCCCCGAGATGCAAGACACGCTGCACTGGCAGGACGCCGGCCTCAGGGAGTTCATCGGCACGCTGAACGACGAGGTCGGCCGCGGCAACTGGGTGATGCTGCTGACCGCCGACCACGGGCACCAGTTCGATCCCGCGGTGTCGGGCGCGTTCCAGATCTCGCCGGCCACGCTCCTGTCCGATCTGCAGGCACGTTTCGACGACGGCGTCGACCCCTCGATCTTCGTCGGGGTCCGCACGAGCCAGACGTTCCTGAACATGCAAGAGCTCGAACAGAGCGGCTACTCGGTCGAGGACATCGCGGACTTCATGCTGCACTACACGAAGGGGCAGGCCTCGGCGAACCCCTCGAGCCTCACCGCCGACGAGCAGAACGACGAGGTGTTCTCGGCCGTCTTTCCCACCTCGGTGTTTGACCATCCGCTGCCGTGCCTGTCGGAGGCCGGGACATGAGGCACCTCGTACCGGCCGCCGCCGTCCTGCTCCTGCTGACAGGTGCTTGCACGTCGGGCGGGAGCACCCCCTCCACGCCAACCGCGGGTTCGACGGGCTCGTCGTCGGGCGGCGGCCAGATCGCCTCGGGTGCAAAGCAGGTCACGCCGCCGCCCGGCGGTGCGGACGCCGAGTCCCTCGCCAAGAGAACCTGCCAGCAGAACTCCCACGAGGTGCTACTGCGAACGTGGCGCGGCATCATGCTCGGCCGCTCCGGAAACCTGCAGATCATCTCGCGCTTCCCCGACTACATCGGTGCCGGGCTCACGCACTCCTCCCCCTACGATTACACGCAGGAGGTGCCGCTCTTCCTGTACGGCCCCGGCTTCGTGACGCCGGGGACCTACACGAAGCCGGTCACGCTCGCCGACCTCGCGCCGACCACCGGCGCCCTGCTGAAGTTCCCCTTCGAGGCTCCGGACGGCACGGCGCAGAACCAGGCGTTGGTGCCCGGCAGGCCGGTGCCCAAGCTCGTCGTGACCATGGTCTGGGACTCCGGCGGCATGGACGTCCTGAACGCCTGGCCGAAGGACTGGCCGTACCTGCGATCCATCATGGGCGACGGCGCGTGGTTCACCCACGCCACCGTCGGCGCCTCGCCGTCCAACACGCCCACCGGCCACGCGATGATCGGGACGGGCGCGTTCCCCGCCGACAACGGCATGGTCGATGAGTACGTGAAGGTCAACAATCGGATCCAGAAGCCCAATGCGAACGGGCCCGCGTTCATGGTCCTGCCAACGATCGCCGACCTGTACGACCGCGCGATGGACAACGAGCCGCTGGTCGGCGGTCTCGCGAGCCTGTCCGCCCACATCATGATGATCGGACACGGCTCGGAGTGGAACGGCGGTGACAAGGACATCGCGGTCGCCCGCGAGAAGGAGGACGCAACCACCGGCGGCAATGACTCCGCGGTGAGCTGGAACCTCACGAGCGGCATGGCTCCCTTCTACGAGATGCCGACGTACGTGAACTCCCTGCCGAAGATCGACCGATACAACGAGGAGCTCGACGCCATGGACGGCGCCCGCGACGGCATGTGGCGCGACAACTCGATCGAGCAGTTCAACAACGGCTTCGATACGCCGGCGCGAACGCCCTTCCAGACGCAGCTGTTCGAGAAGGTGATTAGCGAGGAGGGCTTCGGCGCCGACGACGTCCCGGACCTGCTGTACCTGAACTACAAGGCCATCGACGTGATCGGTCACGCGTTCAGCGCCAACGGCATCGAGATGTCTGACGCCCTGAAGATCCAGGATCGGGACCTGAAGGTCCTGATCGATTTCCTGAACAGGACCGTGGGCAAGGGACAGTGGGTGATGGCGCTCACCGCCGATCACGGCACGAACCTGAACCCCGCGGTGTCCGGCGCCTTCCAGATCGACACCGGCAGCATCGAGGATCTGGTGAACCAGACCTTCGACGACGGCGACAGCGTGCCGTTGATCGAGAAGTTCCGCACCACCGAGTTCTGGTTGAACGAGGACGAGCTGGCACAGAGCGGCTCCGACCTGGTGGACGTCTCGAACTTCCTTCTGAGTCTGACGGAGTCGCAGACCTTCAAGCCCGGCAACGAACCGCTCCCCGGCCACGAGAACGACCCCGTGTTCGCCGGGGCCTTCCCGACGGCGTTGATGGACCGCCTGCCGTGCCTCGCGGAGGCGCGGGCCTCGTAGCGCCGACGCGCACGGGTCAGGATGGGCGTGCCGATGGCGACACCCACGGACCCGATGCACGTGCGGCGCAGGAGCCTCCCCGCCGCCGACGTCGTTACGTGGCTGCTCCTGGGATTGCGGGTAGCCGTCCTCGTCGGCGTGGCACTGGACGTGCCGCACTTCCCCTCCTCGACGGCGGGCCGGTTCTATCAGATCGCCCACACCGATGGTGTGCCGTACCGCGATTTTCCGGTCGAGTACCCCATCGGAGAACTCGTGGTCATCCGGGCGGTCGCCGCGTGGTCCCTGGGCGCCACGCGGGTCCTGATCGCGTGTGTCGCCTTCGTGTCCGATATCGCCACCTATTCCCTCCTCCGGCTCGGACGAGGCCGGGACGTGGCTCGTCGGTATCTGGCGCTCGGCGCGCCGCTGTTGGTGTTCATCTACCGGCGGACCGACCTGCTTGCGGTCGCCCTGGCGGTCGCGGGGGCGATAGCCGTCGAGCGTGGGCGCGAGTGGAGCGGCGGCACCCTGTTCGGAGCTGCGATCCTCGCGAAGCTGTGGCCGGTCGTGCTGGCGCCGGCCCTGGTGGTGCAGCGTCGGGCCCGCGCCCTGTGGGTGACGATCGTGGTCGTGGCCGTCGGCGTCGCGACGTGGGTACTCGTGGGGGGCCCCGACGCCGTGCGGCAGGTCGTGACGCTCCGCGGCGCCGACGGCTGGGAGCTCGAGTCCACCGTCGGTGCCGTCGTGTGGCCGCTGACCGGCGAGTATCGCTACGAGCAGGGCGCGAACCGCACCGGAGCGATCCCGCCGGGGGCCGGGATCGCGCTGGCGGCCCTGCTGGTCGTGGCCGTCGGAGCCGTGTGGTGGAAGGCACGATCGTCGGCCGATCCCTTCGGGGCGCCGGCTCTCGCCGCCGTCGCGACCATGCTCGCCCTGTCGCCCGTCCTGTCGCCGCAGTACCTCGTCTGGCTCGTGCCATGGGCCGCGATCGCATCCGTGGATGTCCCGCGCCTCTTCCGCCTCGCGGCGGTTCCCGTCGTCATCACCGGGGGGATCATGACGTTGTGGTATCTGGACGTGGCCATCGGCCGGCCCGCGAACCAGACCGTCATGATCGTGCGCAACGTGACCCTGCTCGTCGTTCCGTTGGCCTATCTGGCGGCTCGGCCACGCCGTGTTCCGGAGTCTTCGATCTCCGAGGCCGCGGGTTAGTCAACGGGGCCCGCGGCCCGTTCCGTCGTCTATCCTGGGGCCGCCTTCCCCCCGGGGGCCCTCTTCCGGGGCCCGGTAGGCGGGCCCGACGCATCTCGGCATCGAGGTAGGGAGACCGGCAACGATGGCGCGCACCTATACCGCATTGCCTCTGGAGGACACCCCATCAGAGGAGTCGCGCGGCGGCATCCTGTCCTCGCCGGCCGTCCTGGTGATCGCGATCGTGGTCGGCCTGCTGGCCTTCGGCTGGGGCTTCCTGCGCGACCCGTCGATCAGCGCGCCGACGCGCGATCCCGCCTGGTACACGTGGCGCTCGAACCTGATGATGCACGACTCCCCCAAGCTCCTCGTGGGCGATTGGGGTCCGTTCGCGATGTTCGGCGGCGGCTACCGCGTGGCCGTGCCGCTGTACGGGTCGATCATGCAGCGGGTCGCCGGCATCGACCTCTACACGTTCAGCGCCATGATGATGGTGGGCGTGCCGGTCCTGACCGGCCTCGCACTGGGGGCGTTCAGCTACCGTCGCCGCCGCGATCCGGTGCTGTTCCTGATCGTGATGCTCGCGACGGCGGCCATGTTCATGACGACGCCGTACCAGGGTTACCTCGACAACATCACCGTGCTCTTCCTGCTGTGCTCCCTGCTCGCGTTCTACGAACCCGCGCGCACCTCCTGGGGTGCGCGGACCGCGGTCTTCCTCACCGGTTGGGCGGCCGCCTACGTGCACCCCACCACATGCGTGATCTTCGGCGTGTCGCTGTTGGCGGTGTTCGCGCTCCACTTCGTGACCAGCCGGTTCTCGCTGGGTTCGGCGCTCAAGACGGACGGGCCGGGTCTGCTGTCGGCCGGTTTCGGCATGATCGTCGGGCTCGCGACCTGGGTGATCGGGCCCTGGGGCGCCAGCGGCTCGCTCGCGGACGCCGCGCTGCCGCCGCCGTACACGCAGGAGGTGTTCACGGCTCGGCTCGTCGACTGGACGAAGTCGATGCAGCCGGTCATCACTGTGCCGCTGATCCTGCTCGCGATCGTCGCTGCGATCTGGACGGCGCGCAGGCGCCGCGAGCCCGGGGACATGTTCGTCGTGTTGCCCGCCATGTGGCTGATCCCGTTGCTGGGCTCGCTGGGCTTCCTGGCCGGCGCAGCGTACCCGTACTACCGGTTCTTCAACGCCACCGGCGCGCTGTTCGCCCTTCTCGGCTTCGGCGCCTGGGTGGCCGCTCGCTGGTTCCTGCGGCTCGAGGGCGCCCTGAAGTTCGTGGGCGTGATCGGCGCACTGGCGATCATCGCGTCGCTCGTGTTGGTCTTCTACGGCGGCCGGACGGCGTCGAAATGGGCCGACCCCGAGAACCAGTGGATCAACCAGCCGACGCGGATCTCACTGGCGGCGGTGCGCGCAGTCGTCGAGACCGAGCCCGGCCGTCCGATCGTCATCCTCACGAACTACGACGACCGCTACGTCGCCTACGGGTGGGCGAAGACTTTCACGAACGTCTCGCGCGCCGGCCTGCCGGGCGACGCCGTGAAGCGCGACTTCAGCTACTTCGGCGACGTCAACCGCTTCGCCGAGCTGGCTGCGCAGGGCTTCCCGGGCACCGGCGACGGGCCGTTGCTGCTCACGGATCCGACCTACAACAAGATGACCCTGGGGTTCTACGGCGAGATCCAGGCGATGCACCGTGACTACGACCAGACGCCGATCGCCTTCCTGATCCGTCAGTTCAACGCACACACACCGAACGAGGAGGCGCTCGACGCCGGCGGCGCGAACCTGCTGCCGCTCTCCGACGACGTCGCCGTCGTGACGGGCACCGGGCTCACGACGCCGTCGGACGAGGCCGTCGCCGCCGCCCATGCGGCCGAGGCCGAGACCGCGGCCCTGTACGAGGATCACCCGGGCCCGCTGGGGAACCCGCTGCACAACCTGCGCGTGATCCTCGGCCTCGCGATCCTGCTGGTGCTGCCCGGCGCGATCGCCGCCCGCTGGTTCGAGCTCGAGGGCTCCTGGATGAAGATCGCGCTCGTCCCCGGCATCTCGGTCGTGCTGACCATCCTGGGCGGGTTCCTCGTCGCATCGGTGTGGCGCGGTCCGTTCTCGACCGGCCACGGCTGGGCGGCGGTGGGTGTCGCAACCGCAGCGGCCGCAGGCCTCCGGTACGGCGCCGATGGCCTTCGTCGCGTGCTTGACAGCTTCGCCGGATTCTTCAACAAGCTCTTCGCGGTCTTCTCGATCCGGGACTACTCGGTCCTGATGGGCGTGCAGTTCCTCGTGCAGACCGGCCAGGGCGTGATCCAGGGAGCGATCGGCAAGTCGATCGCGTTCGGCGGCGAGAAGGGCTTCGACGTCAGCACGGTGCCCTCGGCCGACTACCTGCTGAAGGTGGTGCTGGCGCTGTACATCCCGTACTCGCTGGTGTCGCCGTTCATCGGCGTGTTCATCGACCGGTTCCAGCGCAGGAAGGTGCTGGCGTGGGCGAACATCGCCACCGCGGCGGTCGTGACCGCCGTGGCCGCGGGCGCCATGCTCCCGCTGGGCAAGGACTCGTCCGAGGGGAACGTGGGCGCCACCGTCGCGCTCATCGTGGGCCTGCTCATGATCCAGGCCTGCGTGCGCGTGGCGCTGGCGGTCAAGTCCGCGGCGATCCCCGACGTGCTCGCCGGCAAGGACCTGCTGCAGGGCAACGCGCTCTCGCAGGCAGGCGGCGCGCTGTTCCAGATCGTCGGCATCGCGGGCGCGCTCGTCGGCGCGAGCCTGCTGCCGTCGTGGCTCGTGGTCGTCGGCGGTTGCGGCATCCTGATCGTGGCGACGGTGGTGGGCAGGCAGCTGCAGCACGCCGAGATCCACCCGCACGACTCGACCTTCGCGCAGGAGGCGCGACGTGTGGTCTCCACCATCACGGCGGGCCTGCGCGAGGTGGCGTCGCGGCCGCCGGCGGCGCTCGGCCTGATGAGCTTCCAGATGCTGCGCTACCAGTTCTGGGGCTTCGGGCTGTTCACGTTCGCGCTGTACGCGAAGAATCTGGTCGAGGGCGGCGACGCCAGCAACATCGCCCTGGCCATCTCGGGCGCCGGCGGGTTCGTCGGCGGCGCGCTCGGCCTGGTGCTCGCGCAGAAGTGGAAGGACAGGGTGCCGCCGATCCGGCTGCTGCTGGCATCGATGTTCGCCCTCGGTCTCGGCGTGCTGATCTTCGGCGCGTTCGTGTCCCTCGCCGGCTTCGCCGCCCTGCTGTTCATCGGCTTCTTCACCTTCTTCATGGGCAAGATCTCCGCCGACACGATCATGCAGCAGGCGATCCCCGACGACTTCCGCGGCCGCGCCTTCGCCCTGTTCGACATCGCGTACAACTTGGGCTTCATCGTGCCGGCGCTGATTCTCTCGGCCCTGTGGGTCGAGGGCAGCGCCTCGCGCACCCGTGTGATCCTGATGGCGAGCGGCGTGGTGTTCCTGGGGCTGACGTTCCTGGTGGCCGGCTGGGCTCGGAAGATCCGTGACCAGTTCGCGCCGCAGGACGACCTGGTCTAATCGGCGGGCTTGTCGATCTCCGCTTCGAACTCGGGGAAGTAGACGCTGATCTGGCTGATGTCGAACGTGCCGAGGATCTGGTCCTGGGGCTCGCGCGCGAGCAGGAACTCGAAGCACGCCTGCACGAACTCCTCGGGGGAGCGGTAGTTGCTGCCGAGCCGTTCGTAGTCGGCGGCCGACAGCATGACGACGTGGCTGGCGACCTCGTCCCCCTCCTTCAGGCGAACCAGGAACCGCGACAGGAACTGCTCGACGTCGGCGCGGCTCACCTCGATCTCGGGCACGTCGGCTCTCCTTCCGGGCTCGGGTTGAGACACTAGCCTACGTCCCGTTCCGCCCCGGAGGAGCCAAGCCCGATGCCCGAGCTTCGTACTGACGACGCTGTCCTGCACGTGGAGGTCGACGGTGCCGGCGAGCCGGTCACCGTCCTCGCGCACGGGCTCACGAACTCGTGCAAGGAGCTGGCGGCGTTCACGCCGCTGGTCGCCGGAACGAAGGTCCGGTTCTGCTTCCGTGGACACGGGCACTCCAGCGTGCCCGAAGCCGGCTACGGCTTCGCGGACTTCGCGCGAGACCTGGACGCCGTCGCCGACGCGTACGGCGCCCACAACGCCGTCGGCACGTCGCTCGGCGCCGGCGCGATCTGCCACCTCCTGGGCGAGGACCCCGCCCGGTTCGAGCGGATCGTGCTGTTGCTGCCGGCCGCGCTCGACCGCGCGCTCGACGGGGTCGGGGAGGGGTTCCGTCGCACGGCCTCGATCCTGGAGTCGATGCCGCTCGAGCGGGCGATCGACACGATCCTGTCCGAGCCCGGCCGCGCCGCGAGGTACCGCGAGGCGCCGTGGCTCCGCGAGCTCGACGTCCTGCTGTGGCAGGACATGAACGCTGCCGGTGTGGCGAAGGCGCTGCGCGGCATCGTCGGCGACGTGGCGATCCGCGACCGGGAGCTCCTGCGGAAGGTCGACTCGCCCGTGCTTCTCATCGGCCGCGAGGGCGACCTGATCCATCCCGCGGAGGTGTCGCGCGTGCTCGCCGACCTCTTCCCGAACGCCGAGCTGATCCTGCTGACCGGCGAGGAGGAGCTGGCCGCCTCGATCCCGATGCTGGTCGACCGGGTCGGGTCGTTCCTGACGGGCGCCGGATGAGCGCAGTGGCGCCCGAAACCCGCCGCGCCACCACACGTCGGGACGAGCTGGCCGGCGCCGGTCTCACGGTTGCCATGGCCGTGCTCTTCTCCTGCGTCGTGATCTTCGGCAAGGCGATCCTGGACGGCAAGCTGCCCTTCGTGATCCTGTCGGTGCGGTTCACCGGCACCGCCGTGGTGCTGGGACTGCTGGTGCGTGCGACGGGCCGAGCCCTGGCGCCCGAGCCGGGCGAGCGCCTCGGTCTGGTGCTGGCCGGCATCTTCGGCTACGGAACCGAGTCGGCGTTGTACTTCTCCGCGCTGAACCATGGCGGCGCGGCCGCGGTGACGCTGCTCTTCTACACGTACCCCGTGATCGTGATGCTGGTCTCCATCGCGATCGAACGCCGGGCGCCGGCCGGGCTGCTCATCGTTGCGCTGGGGCTCGCCGTCGCCGGCAGCGCGATCGTTGTTGTCGGCGGCAGCGGTGTGGACATCGAGCCGGTGGGGATCGTCCTGGCCCTGGGGTGCGCCACCGCGTACAGTGGGTACCTGATGGGCACCGACCGCGTCCTGAAGCGGACGAACCCCATGACCGCCGGGCTCTGGCTGGCCGGCAGCGCCGCGGTGGCCAACGTCGCCTACGCGCTCCTGTTCCGTTCCACCGATCTCCCAGCGGGCGGCGGTTGGTGGCAGCTCGCCGGCATGGTCGTGTTCACGGCCGGGGCCTTCGTCTGCATGCTGGCGGGACTGCAGCGGATCGGCGCCGTTCGCAACGCGATCATCGGCGTCCTGGAGCCGCTGTCGGTGGCGCTCCTCGCCTGGGCGTTCCTGAGCGAACCGATCAGCGCCCCAGTGGCGATCGGCGGCACCTTGATCCTGGGCGGTGCAGTGTGCGCGACCCTCGTGCGGACGACCCGCGTCCAGGAGCCCGCGGTGTGATCGCCGCGCACGCCCCGGTGACCTGCGCTACCGTCCAACGCATGACGACCGACGATCTGTGCTCCCGCGACGCGTACCTCACCTCGACCGAGGCCACCGTGACCGAGATCACCGACGAGGGTCTGGTGCTTGACCGGACCGTCTTCTATGCCCGCGGCGGCGGCCAGCCCGGCGACACCGGCGTGATCCGCTGGGACGGCGGCGAGGTGCGCGTTGGCGACACGGTCAAGCGCAACGCCGACGTCCTCCACGTCCTGGAGCCTGATCAGAGCCCGCCGGCGCCGGGGGCCGCCGTCACGGCGGAGATCGACTGGACGCGCCGCCACCGCCTGATGCGCACCCACACCGCCCTGCACGCGCTGTCAGGCGTGATCTTCAGGGACTACGGCGCCCGCGTGACGGGCGGCAACATGGAACCCGGGATCGCCCGCATGGACTTCGAGCTCGAGGCCATCTCCCAGGAGTTCGGTAAGGAGGTCGAGCAGAAGCTGAACGCCGCGCTGGCACTGGATCGGCCGGTGCACGTGAGCTTCCTGCCTCGGGCCGAAGCGCTGGCCGACCCCGATCTCATCCGCACGAAGGTGAGCCTGATCCCCGACCACGTGGATCCGATCCGCGTGATCGACATCGAGGGCATCGACAAGCAGGCCGACGGAGGAACGCACGTCCGCTCGACCGGCGAGGTGGGCACCGTACGTGTCGTGAAGACCGAGTCCAAGGGCAAGGGCTTCAAGCGGATGCGAATCGAGCTCGACGGCTGACCGATGTTCCTCCGTCGTCCGGCAAGGTACGGTTGAAGGACCATGAGGCCCGCATCCGAACGTCTCTCGTCCCTGGACGCCTCCTTCCTGTATCTGGAGCGTCCGGCCATGCACATGCACGTGGCGGGCCTGTCCGTGCTGGATCCCCGCGACGACGGACCGCTGCTCTTCGACGACGTGCGGCGTGTGCTCCAGGCCCGGATCCACCTCGCGCCGCGTCTACGCCAGCGGGTTCTGCACGTGCCCGGCAGTCTGGGTCGCCCCGTCTGGGCAGACGACGCCCGATTCGATCTCGACTTCCATCTGCGCCGCTCGGCGCTGCCGGCGCCCGGGGGCCACGAGGAGCTCTCCCGCTCCGTCGGACGGATCCTGTCGCGACCTCTCGATCGCGCCAAGCCACTGTGGGAGCTCTACGTCTTCGAGGGCATGGAGAAGGGGCGAACCGCCGTCATGCTCAAGCTTCACCACGCGCTGGCGGACGGGATCGCCGGCATGCTGATCGGCTCCGCCCTGTTCGACCTGTCCCCGGACGCGCCGATCGGCGAGGCCCAACCGTGGGATCCCGCGCCCGAGCCCTCCCGTGCCGACCTGGTCAACGCGGCCGTCGAGGAGGCCCTGCGAGATCCGGTCGACGTGGTCCGTGCTGTGGCGGAGGCACCGTTGCGCGCCCTCGAGACCGCGAACGAGACGATCGCCGGCGCCCGGGCGTTCCTGGGGATGGGCCGGCGGCCCGAGGGCCCGTTCGACGTCCGGATCGGACCCAATCGCCGGTTCGCCATGGCCGAGGCCCCGTTCGAGCGCCTGCGCGAGATCCGTGCTGTTCTGGGTGGCACCATCAACGACGCCGTCATCACCGCCGTCGCCGAGGGACTGCATGACCTGCTCCGCGAGCGTGGCGAACCGGTTCGCGGCCGTTCGCTGCGTCTGATGGTGCCGGTCTCGGTGCGAGCCTCCGATCAGGGCGTCGACGTCGGCAACCGCGTCGCGCCGGCCTTCGTCGACGTGCCGGTGGGCCCGATGACGCCGAAGGGCCGGCATGCCCGGATCCGGCGTGCCACCGGCGAGCTCAAGGATTCCGGCATGGCCCGCAGCGCGGACCAGATCATCTCGCTCGGCGCGTACGCGCCGCCCGCCCTGCACGCCGCTGCCGCACGCATGGCGTCGCGCGCCCGATGGTTCAACCTGGTGGTCTCCAACGTTCCGGCGCCACAGGTGCCTCTCTTCCTGGCCGGCGCGCCATTGCTGGCCAGCTACCCGGCGATGCCGCTCGGGGGGAACGCGGCGCTCTCCGTGGCCTGCACCTCGCTCGGCGGCACCATGGCCTTCGGCCTGACGGCCGACTGGGACGCGGTGCCCGAC
>JALYMB010000049.1 GCA_030773935.1 Actinomycetota bacterium
CGCTAGAGGAGCGCGCCGCGATCGGCGACCCGCCCCTTGGCCACGGAGTGTTGGGCCTCCTCATCGAGGAAGTCGGCCCGCTCCGTATCCCGGATATCGGCGCCGACCCCCGGTCGGTGGGGTTCCCGCCGAACCATCCTCCGATGCGATCGTTCCTCGGGGCCCCGGTGATGGCTCGCGGCACCGTGTTCGGCAACATCTACCTCACCGAGAAGAGGGACGCCCCCGAGTTCAGCGAGGACGACGAAGCCGCGCTCCTCGTGCTCGCCTCGCAGGCCGGCATCGCGATCGAGAACGCGCGACTCTACGAGGAGATCCAGCGGCAGCAGCGCGAACTCCAGCGCCTGTCGGTGCTCGACGACCGCGAGCGCATCGCGAAGGAGCTGCATGACGGCGTCATCCAGTCCCTGTTCGCCGTCGGTATGGGCCTGCAGGGGGCGGCGTCCTTTGCGAAGGACGAGGAGCTCGGTCGGCGGATCGAGAGCGCCGTCGGCGAGATCGACCGGGCGATCCGAGACCTGCGGAACTACATCTTCGGGCTGCGCCCCGGGATCCTGGCCGACCGGCAGCTCCACCAGGCGCTCCACGCACTGGGCGCAGAGTTCGAGGCGAAGTCCGGCGTGGTGACCGTGGTCGATGTCGACGAGGAGACGGCCGGATCGCTCGCTTCCCGGGCCGGCGACCTGGTGCAGATGACGCGCGAGGCTCTGTCCAACGTGGGGCGGCACGCACAGGCCGAGACCTGCCGGATCTCGCTCCGCCGGGGAGCCCTCGAGGGGACCGCGGTCCTCGAGATCGACGACGACGGCGTCGGCCTCGATCCCGAGGCTGCCGGCGCCGGCATGGGGCTCGTGAACCTGCAGGATCGCGCGGCGTCGCTCGGCGGCGACCTCGCGATCGAGAGCGCGGCCGGCACCGGCACGACCGTCCGGCTCACGATCCCGATCTGAGCTGGACGGTCGAGGGGTCCGCCTACTGCACGACCAGCGCCGTGACCATCCCGAACATGCCCTGTGGTCCCTCGACATGCGGCAGGATGTGGCAGTGGAACGCCCAGGTGCCGGGGTGCACAGCGTGCACGAGCACGTCGAACCGCTGGCCGGGCGCCACGACCAACGTGTCGGCCATGTAAGGTTCACGCAACGGGAACCCGTCCTGCGCAACGACCTCGAAGTGGTAGCCGTGCAGGTGCATCGGGTGCAGGATCGAACCGTCGTTCGCCATGTGGACGAGCACCCAGTCGCCCCTGTCGGCCACGATCGGCTGGGTGGCGGGGAACGACTTGCCGTTCAGCACGAAGCCGAGTGGCCCGTCCCCCAGGAACAGCGTGGACTCGACGTCGACCCGCGGCGGCGCGGTGTACGCGAACGAGCCGTCGCGCGCATCCACGCGAACGCCCGGGTACGGCCACCGGCCCCGCTGGGGCTCCACGATGATGGCGCCGTACAGTCCGCTCTCGACCTGCTCGGTGGAGTTGAAGTGCGAGTGGTACACGTACATCCCCGGCGGGTCCTGCACCGTGAACTCGTACCAGTACGAGCTCCCGGGCATCACGGGGTCCTGCGTGATGTAGGGGACCCCGTCGGCTTCGTTCGGAACGGTCATCCCGTGCAGATGCAGCACGGTGGGCTGGTCCATCTGGTTCTGCAGGATGATGCGCACCCGGTCGCCGTACTGGACCTGGAGCTGAGGTCCGGGGATCTGCCCGTTGTAGGCCATGCCCTCCTTGTTGACCCCGGGCGACACCTCCCAATCCACCCGGAACGCCCACAGCGTGAAGACCTTCACGCCGTCGACGACCTCGGGCTTCAGGACCTCGTTGCCGGTGCCCTCGGTCTCGGCCGGGAAGGCCTCGACTCCGGCCTCGTGCATCTGGGCCATCTGCTCGGCGGTCATCGACGAGCCCATGTCCATCGTCGATCCGTCGCTGCCGTCCGACGCGCCGGCGGCACCGCCGGCGATCACCGTCGCCTTCATCCCCAGCTGATCGTGCCCAGGCACGGTGCAGAGCGCCTCGTACATGCCGGGATCGAGAGCCGGCACGGTCAGCTCACCCGCGCCCCCCGCGTCGATCATGGGGCTCTGCAGGGTCCGCGAGCCGACCACGACGGCGAATGAGTGTGCCGTCTCCCCTGCGTTCTCCACGTGGAACGTCAACTGTGCGCCCTCAGGCACCGAGATCGTCGCTGGTTCGATCTTGAAGTCCGAGAGCGTGACGCTCACGCTCGCCGGCTGCGCGTCGGCAGCCTGCTCGCCGGATCCACTCCCTGTCGTGTCGCCACCGCCGGAGCAGCCGGCGAGGATCACCGTGACGATCGCGACCACGGCCTTGCTTCGTCGCTGCTTTCCTGTGGCTCTCAACGCTCCTCCTGTCGGATCGGCTTCATCGCACGTCAACGGGTCGCCATCGCGTCCTCGTGGGCCTGGAGGAGCTCGTCGGCGTCCGGGTGGCGGGGCAGGAACGTGACTCGCCCCTCGCCGTACAGCTCCCGGGCGAAGCCGGATCGGCCCAGGGCAACCACTGGCGCACCCGACGAGGCGTACAGGCTCAGGAGCTCCAACGGCGTGGTGCCCATGATCAGGTCGTCGCCCGGCAGCCACAGGTCGAGCACGATCACGTCCGCAGGGTCGACCAGGGGACACCGTCCGGTCCGTCCACCGACGCACGTGTAGCCGGGCCCCAGCGGGCCCGGACAGGACACCACTCGGCACCCCTGCCGTTCCAGAGCCTCGGACAGGCGGAACCGCTCACCCTCGTCGGCCTCGACCAGCAGGACGTCCATGCGAGGAGCATGAAGGAGAGAGCGGCGGGGCGATGATGCCGATGGTCCCTGCGCCCGCGGGACCTCTGGCCCTGAGAGGTCGGCCCCGCCGGGGTCATCCTTGTGGGCATGTTCATCCGCTACTTCATCGAGTTGGTGCTCCCCGCTGACCGGGTGGAGCAGATG
>JALYMB010000050.1 GCA_030773935.1 Actinomycetota bacterium
GCCCAGGAATCGATAGGCCGGCACGGCCATGTGGAGAACTCGTAGGGCGACGATCCCGGCGACGCCGAGCCCCGCCCACAGCAGCACGAGGAGGAACGCCCGTCGCCGGGTCTGGCTCCGCGGCCACCACAACGCGGGCAGGCCCGCAGCGACGGCGCCCCCGAGGATCGGGAGGCGGTAGAGCTTGATGAACTCCCCGTACTTGCGCTCGATGATGCTCAGGGGCAACTCGGGCACCGTGTAGGGGAACGAGGGCCCGAGGCCGAGCGCCCCCGCCCCGGCCAACGCCGATCCCCCGATGAGCATCCCGAGGCGGATGGATGGGGTGGCCAGCACCCCCCCTCCGCCCCTCCATTGCTTGAACGACGCCGGGAGCAGCAGCACGGCGAAGGCGCCGATCATCAGCGCGAAGAGGAGCGCGAAGTTCCAGTGGATGAGCGCCCCGCCTGCGAGCAGCACGATACCGCCGGCCATACCGCCCTCGGCCTGAACGACGAGGATGACGAGCAATGCCGCCGCGACCGCGACGGCGTCGAAGATGAGGTTGTCCGCGTAACCGACCGCGGTCCTCGCTATGTTGACGGATGCACCGACCACCACCGCGTAGATCGGGAACGCCCAGAGCGGCTCGCCCAGGCTCCGGACGGCGAAGGCACCCGCGCCGAGGCCGATCGAGACGGCGACCACCGCCGACAGGACGAAGGCCAGCTGGAACGGCACCACGCCGAGCACGGCGCGCACCAGAGCTGCGATCACCGGATACCCGGGCCGATCCGCGTTGGCGCCGAACCCCTCCGGGGTCGCTCCGACCAGCGCGTCCAACCCCTGATCGGCGACGAGGTTCGCCCGCCAAACGTACTTCGGGGTGTCGTAGCCGAAGGGCAGCGACGACTGCCGAGTGAGGAAGGGCCAGAGGTACATCCCGCCGATCACGATCGTCGACACGAGGAGGACGAGCAGGCTCGCGAGGGGCCAGACCAGGCGGTCCTTCGGCCGGTGGTTGCCAGGAGGGGTGGGAGCCTCGCTTTCGCTCATGCGACAACCGCATGGTGCTCGTGGATGAGGAACCGCATCCCACGCATGCTACGGAGCGGCACGCTCGGAGGCGAACCGGATCCGCAGGGATGACACACTTGACCGACGTGACCGGTGTCCGGCCGCGAGCATGGATGATGGGTCCGTATCCGCGGAACGGGAAGAGGTGCGACACATGTTCGCGAAGGTGAAGCCAGCGCTCCTTCGGCCTCTTCGGCGCCTGAGAGCGTTCATGTTCTCCGACGCCTGGAGCATCGGGACCGAGGCCCGCGATCTGGCGCGGGAGGCAAGAGACGTCGCATCCGAAGCGGCCTCCGAGACGCGCTCCCGACTGGACGCCAGCACGGACTGGATGAGCGACGAGATCCGCAAGGCGAGGGTGTACGGAGGTCTCGGGCATCTGCTCGACCGGTACCCCGGCCTCCGGGAGCACATCGGCATGAGTGAGTCCCGCGTCCTATCGCAGAACGGGGAGGACGGCATCCTCCGATTCCTGCTGGACCGCCTCGGCGTCGCGGCCGGATCCTTCGTCGAGATCGGCGCCGAGCGCCACGAGGCGAATTGCCTTCTCCTCGCGCTGTATCAGAGCTGGACCGGCGTGTTCGTCGATGGCGATCCGGACGTGGCGGCGAACCTGGCCGAACTGCTGCGGCACACCGCCGACGTCCGGGTCGTGAACGAGATGGTCGACCCGGCGACCGTCGATGCAGCGATGGATCGCTGGGGCGTTCCGGCCCAGATCGATGTCCTATCGATCGATGTCGACGGCTCTGACTACTACGTCTGGGAGGCATTGCGCAGCGTCCGGGCGCGCATCGTCGTCATCGAATACAACGCGGCCCTCGATCCGGACAGGGCCCTCGTCCAGCCGCCCGGCGCTCCGGCGTGGGATGGGACCGTGAACTTCGGGTGCTCCGTGGGTGCGTTGCGACGGCTCGCCGAAGAGAAGGGGTACGGGCTGGTCTACCTGGAGAGCTCCGGCACCAACGCCTTCTTCGTGGCGCTCGAACACCTGACCGAGCTCGGACCCCTGCCTGCGGCGCGGAACCGCTCCCCCAACTACCACCTGCGACCCAACGGCCGACACCCGGGCACCTTCGACGAGACGCGCTTCGTTGATATCGGGCAGGCAGGGCCGAACGGAGCCCACCGGCGTACGACCTGAGACTCGGCGGGTCATCCGGTGCCGGGGCCACGGCAGGGTCCCGTTCAGCCCGTCTGATCGATGTGGTGTCGCCGGCGCCGCAACGCCGTCTGCGCGTCCTCCTCGGTGACCTGCGCACGCAGGTAGTTCCTGAGCGCGAAGCGGTCACAGGCGGTCTCCGCCGACGCCTTGCGCCCCAGGCGCTCCCGGAGATACCAATGCATCCACTCATGGCAGTACAGGAATCGGATCACCTCGCGCGGTCTGCGAAAGGTGATGCCCTCGGTGACCCAGATGAAGCGCATCCTTCCCGTACCGGGGCGACGGCGAGCGGCGTACGGGACGATCTCGCCGAACGGCAGGAAGGGCTCGGGGATCTGGATCGTGATCGTCTTCGCCTCGAAGTCGGTCCATGCCGACAGGTGTGGCTTCTCGCGGTACCGCAGGTATTTCACGTGGACGTCGTAGCCCTTCGCCACCGGGAGCCCGTCGATCGCCGCCAGGACCGCGTCGGCGGGGATCTCGGGGACGGCGGAGGTCACGCGCATCGGGCGCGGACCCTAGCATGTCCCTCCATGGACGAGGCCGGAGGACCGCCGAAGACCTACCGCCACGGGGTGCGCGCCGCGGCCCCGCTCGCGATCGCGGTGGGGGGCTTCGGCATCTCGTTCGGCGTGCTGGCCCGCGCGGCGGGGATGGGCGTCCTCGCTCCCATCGTGATGTCCATGACCACCTTCGCCGGATCGGCCCAGTTCGCGGCGGTCTCGATCCGGGAGGCGGGCGGGACCGTGGCGGCGGCGGTCACCGCCGCGATCCTGCTCAACGCGCGGTACGGACCGATCGGCATCAGCGTCGCGCCGTCGCTGAAGGGCGGGCGTCTGTCCAGGTTCCTGCGGGCACAGCTGGTGGTTGACGAGTCGTGGGCGGTGGCCGCCGAGGGCGACGGCCGTTTCGACCCCCAGGTTCTGGTGGGTGCCGGTCTCACGCTGTACGCGGCATGGGCGGCGGGCACTGCGCTCGGGGCCATCTTCGGCGACGTCCTCGGGGATCCGGCGGCCCTTGGCCTCGACGCCGCCTTCCCGGCCCTGTTCCTCGCGCTCCTGGTCCCACAGCTGCACTCGCGTGAGTCACGTGGCGCTGCCCTCGTCGGCGCCACCATCGCACTGGCGCTCACGCCGTTCACCCCGCCGGGCGTTCCGATCATCTGCGCGAGCGCCGCCTGTCTGTTGGGTCTCCGAAGCCGACGGGCGAGGACGGCATGAGCGGCACCTGGCTGGTCGTGGTGCTGTGCGGGGCGGCCACCGCCACGATCAAGGCCGCCGGACCCGTGCTGCTGGGCGGGCGGACGCTGTCATTCGGGACCGCCAATGTGATCGGGTTGCTCGGCCCTGCGCTGCTGGCGGCACTCGTGGCCGTCAATACCTTCGGTGGTGGTGACCGGGCGCTGACGCTCGATGCGCGTGTCCTGGGCGTGGCGGCGGCCGCGATCGCGATCTGGCGTCGGGCTCCGATGCTGCTGGTGGTCGTCGTCGCCGCCGCGGTGACGGCGCTGGCGCGCGCGGCCGGCTGATACCCGGTCGCCGCGCCCGTGACCCGGCTCCCTCCGTCCGGTAGGCTCCGGCGCCGTGACCCGTTACCGCGATCTGGGCTTCACCGTCGGCCTGTTGCCGCCCGGGCCCGGCAACGCCATCACCGACGTCGTCGGCGTGAAGGTCGGCGTTGCCACGGTGATCCGCGGCGAGTCCGACCGCGACGTCGCCCGCACCGGGGTGACCGTGATCGTGCCGAACGAGGACGTCGGTTCCGCCCCTGTCTTCGCTGGCTGCCATCGCCTGAACGGCAACGGCGAGCTCACCGGGCTGGAGTGGATCCGCGAATCGGGCCAGCTCACGACGCCCGTCGCCATCACCAACACGCACAGCGTCGGCGTGGTGCGCGATGCGATCGTGGCGGCCGACATGGAGCAGCGCCCGGAGCCCAGGGATCTCTGGAGTCTGCCGGTGGTCGGCGAGACCTACGACGGGACGCTGAACGACATCAACGGCTTCCACGTCACCGCAGACCATCTGCGGGAAGCCCTCGCCGCGGTGGCGGCCGGCCCCGTGCCCGAGGGCAACGTGGGGGGCGGGACCGGCATGATCTGCCACGAATTCAAGGGTGGGACCGGCACGGCGTCGCGCACGGTGAACGGCTGGACCGTGGGCGCGCTGGTCCAGGCCAACCACGGCCGGCGGGAGCGGCTCACCGTGGACGGTGTTCCGGTGGGCCGTGAGCTGTCCACCGATGTGATCCCCTCCCCGTTCGATGAGCCCGCCGACGCGGGGGCCGGCTCGATCATCGCCGTCGTCGCCACCGATGCCCCGTTGCTGCCTCACCAATGCGAGCGATTGGCACAACGGGCGGGCCTGGGTGTCGCGCGGGCGGGCGGTGGCGGTGAACACTCCAGCGGCGATCTGTTCCTGGCCTTCTCCACCGCGAACGGCGGCCGCATCTCGAGCTACAAGGACGACGATCCCGCGGGACCGGTGCAGGTGGCGATGCTCCCGGACGCCGCCATCACCGAGCTGTTCTGGGCCGCGATCGAGTCCACCGAGGAGGCGATCCTGAACGCCCTCATCGCGGCCCAGACGATGACCGGTCGCGGCGGCACCACCGTGCACTCGCTGGATCACGCCAGACTCGTCGAGGTCATGAAGCGGTACCGCCGCGACCCGGACACGTAGTCACAGTCGCGCTGCCCGTTCGGCAAGATCCGGCTGCTACGATCGACACGCGACTGAGGGGGATAGGGTGCCCATCCTGTACGCCCACGACGCGCCGGACTACGAGCTCTCCGTGTCGGCCCGCATCACCGGTCTCGCCGCCCCCAGCCGCGGCTCGGCCGAGCTCACCACCTACCGCGTCCGCCTCGAGCCGGGCTCCGCCGTGCCGGCGCATCGCCACGATCACGAGGAGGTCTTCACCCTCGTTGCGGGCGCCGCTATGGTGGTGCTCGACGACGAAGAACACCTCATCGGCCCCGGCGACACGGTGATCGTCCCCGCGGGCACCGAGCACTACTCGTACTCACAGACCGACCACGCCGACATCATCGCCGCCGTGCCCGCCGGCACCTCGTTCATCACCCCCGACGGGGAGGTCCGGCTTCCGGACTGGGGTCGGTAGGCACACGGGTTCCCGGTCGGGGCGGCGGGATTTGAACCCGCGACCTCCTGCTCCCAAAGCAGGCGCGCTGCCAAGCTGCGCTACGCCCCGTGCCCCTGATGCTAGCCGACCCGCCATCCGGACCGGGAGGAACCGCCGTTCGACCGTTGCCCCGGGCCGCACACCTGGGTAGCGTCAGACCCCCCATGGAACACCCCTCTCGCTCCCCCGCCTCCCCGATCGGCGAATCGCTGGTCGGAACCCTGCTGGCCCTGGGTCTGCTGCTCGCCATGATCGTGGGCGGCGTGGCACTGGTCACGACCACGCAGGCCCGCGTCGTGCCCGTCGCGGAGATCCGCACCGGGCCGGTGACCACGACCTCGTGCCCCCCCGAGGTGCGCGACCAGGAAGGGGCGTCACCCACCCGCACGTGCATGAACCTCGCCGTCCAGAACCTCGGCCAGGCCGCCGGTCTTGCCACCTGTACGATCGCCGATCTCACACCGGACGTGACGGCCCGGTTCGCCGTGAACGACGGCCACATCTACAGCACCAACGTGGAGCCCGGCGCCACCGAGGAGCTGCTGGTGTGGGTGGACGGGGCCGGCGAGAACGCCACCCCGCTGGTGGTCGACTGCAGGGCCGTCGCCACGGAGGCGTGAGCACGCGTGAAGATCCCGCGTAGCATCGCGGCGATGGCACGAGAACGACACCTCGGGTGGAGAGGCGGCTACCTCGGCTTGGCGCTACTGGCCGCGTTGATCACGTTCGGGGTGATGCTGGTGCTGTTCACCGATGATCAGGGCTCGGCGATGCGCATCGAGGTGGGGGACGTGCTCGCACACAACTGCGACAGCACCGTTCAGGGGATCAACGCTTGCTACGCGTTCGTGGTGACGAACGTGAGCGACAACGAAGTGACCGGATCGGTGAGCTGCACCGTGAGCGATCCGGAGGGCGGGTTCGCCACGTTCGTGAACGGCCGCCACGATTACAACTCCGAGCCGATCTCGCCGGGGCAGACCGCCACCGTGATCCTGCAAGTCGACGAGCCGGACGGCGGGACCGATCCGCCGGGAGTCAATTGCAGCCCCGCGTGAGTCGCGGCGGCGCTGGCCTCAGAGCCGGAACCGTCCCTCGCCCACCACGCGGACGCCGCCTCCCACCCGGACGACGAGCGCACCCCCATCGTGAGCGACGTCCAGGTGCAGGAAGCTCGGGCGTCCGACCTGTTCGCCTTGGGCGACGGTGACACGCCCCGGCATGCCGGCGCTGCCTCGGGTCGCGAGGTAGGCCCCGAGCGGCCCGGCCGCCGACCCGGTCGCCGGATCCTCGCCGATACCGACGCCGGGATCGAACATCCGCGCTGTCACACCCTCGGGAGTGACGGCGAACAGGTACAGGCACTCGCCGCCGGCTCGCTCGCAGACCTCGCGGGTGGCCCGAGCGTCCCGCTCGGCGCGGCGGAGCGTCTCCAGGTCGCGGACCGGCGCGATCAGCGGACCGAGACCCGTGGACACCACCTGCGCAGGCAGGTCCGGGGCCAGGTCGTCGGGTTCCAGACCGGCGGCGCGGGCGACCAGAGCCCGGTCGGGAAACTCCGGGCCGAATACCGGCGGCCGCTGGCGCATCCAGCCGAAGCCCTCCTCAACGTCGATCTCCACGGGAACCTCTCCCACCGACGTGGTCTGGATCACAGGAGAGGTCACCCGTTCCTCCGCCACCAACAGGTACGCGGTGCCCAGCGTCGGGTGACCGGCGAAGGGCAGTTCCTGGTCGGGCGTGAAGATGCGCATCGTGTAGCGGTCGCCGGCGGCCTCCGTCACGAAGGTGGTCTCGCTGAAGCCGATCTCCCGAGCCAGCGTGTGCATGGCGGCCGTGTCGAGACCCTCCGGCACCTCCGGCACCACGCAGAGCTGGTTGCCCGCAAACGGCCGATCGCAGAAGACGTCCAGCAGCCGGAAGTGCACGTCCATGGCCGGGAAGTATGCCAGCGGGCGCACCCTTGCTACGCTGGAGGTTCCGCGGGTGTAGCTCAATGGCAGAGTTCCAGCCTTC
>JALYMB010000051.1 GCA_030773935.1 Actinomycetota bacterium
GGCCGAGACCGACCTCGAGGGCGTCGAGGCCGCCGGCGAGCCACCGGTGTTGCCGTCGCAGGACACGACGGCGAGGGCCGCCAGCATCGCGATCGGGAGCACGCAGAACCTACGCATCGGATGACGATCCCGTTGCGGGATCGTCGCCGAGGATACCGTCGCCACGATCGTGTGATACGGATAGGCCCGATGCCGGACCCGCACGACATCCGCCCGCACGCGCCCGAGACGCGTGGCCACGAGCATCCCGAACCGCTGACCCGCCGGCGCTTCCTCCAGCGCTCGGCGATGACGGTTGCGGGCGGCGTGCTGTTCTCGTGCACCGGCGGTCGACCCGTGCCGCGCGTCTCCGACACGGCCTCGACGGCCACGGACACGCAGTGGCCGATCAAGCGCGTGATCTACGTCATGTTGGAGAACCGGAGCTTCGACAACCTGTTCGGGAAGTTCCCCGGCGTCGATGGTGCGAGGGTTGGCAACCTCGCGGGCGCGGAGATCCCGCTCACCCCGTGCCCGGAGTACCTGCCGGGCGACCTCCCTCACGATCGGGCCGCCTACCTCAACGACTGGGCAGCGGGCAGGCAGGACGGGTTCGGCGGTGGCATGTGGGGCGACCCGTGGGCCTACACCGTGCACGAGCCGCACCAGCTCCCGAACTACTGGCTGTGGGCCAAGGAGTTCGCGATCTCCGACCATTTCTTCGCCTCGGCGGCCGGCCCCTCATACCCGAACCACTTCTTCTTCATCGCCGGCCAATCGGGGGGGACGATCGACAACCCCGAGAACATCGGCGCGGAACCCACGAAGGACGGCGGCACGTTCAAGAGCTGGGGCTGCGACGCGATCGGGGACGGCGTCTTCGTCTTCACGAAGGATGAGCACGGCAACCTCGCCAAGCACGACACCTGCTTCACCTTGCCCACGGTCGGCGAGCAGCTGTCGGAGATCGGCGTGGACTGGGCGTTCTACGCCGCCGTGCCGGGACAGCCCGGCTACTTCTGGAACGCCTACAACGGCGTTCGGGACGTCTTCCACGACAAGGCGTACTGGAACGCGCACGTGCGCCCGGTCGACCGGATCGTCAAGGACGTCCAGGCGGGCACGTTGCCCTCCGTCTCGTGGGTGACGCCACGGTTCCAGCTGTCCGACCACCCGCCGTACAGCTCCGCCTGGGCCCACAACTGGATCACCGACATCGTGAACGCGGTGATGGCGGGCGACATGTGGGAGCACACGGCCATCTTCGTGACGTGGGACGAATGGGGTGGGTTCTACGACCACGTCGAGCCGCCGCAGATCGACGACGTGGGCCTGGGCTTCCGGGTACCGCTGCTAACGATCAGCCCCTACGTCCGCCGCGGCGTGATCGACGACGTGGTCGGAGAGTTCTCCTCCCCGCTGAAGTTCGTGAGTGACAACTGGGGACTGGATCCGCTCACGCCCCGCATCGCGAAGACCCACAATTTCGAGCACGTCTTCGACTTCACCAAGCCACCGCGTCAGCCCATCCCCGGCACGAAGAGGGCGAAGACCTACACGAACGATCCCTACGAGAACCCGGGTCTGGGGTATCCGGGGTGGCCGGAGGGAACGGTGCCGGCCGACTTCATCACGTAGCGAGGGCGCGCGGGACAACCAGCGCGTCGACGGCGACACAGCCCTTAGGGCCGGCGATCACCGGGTTGACGTCGATGGCCTCGAGATGGTCGCCGAGGTCGGCGGCGAGGACGGACAGGCGCGACACCGCGTGGGCCACGGCGTTCACGTCCGACGCAGGCGCGCCGCGCACGCCGTCGAGCAGAGGGCGCACCTGGAGGCCGTCGATCAACCGTCGGGCGCCGGCCTCGTCCAGAGGCGGCAACGCGAGCTTCCGGTCCCCGAGCAGCTCCACGAGGACGCCGCCGGCCGCCACCAGGACGAGCGGACCGAACGTCGGGTCGCGCACGACGCCGAGCGCGAGCTCGACGCCGGCCGGCGCCACCGCGGCCACCGTCACCTGCGGGCCGAGCCGCGCAGCGAGGTCGCCGTAGACCTCGCGCAGGGCCTCGGCGTCGGGAACGCCGACGACCACGCCGCCCACGTCGGACTTGTGCTGCACGGCGGGCGCGGCGGTCTTCAGCACGACCGGCCAGCCAAGCTCCTCTGCGGCAGACACGGCCGCCTCGGCGGAGGACGCGGCGCGTGCCGGCACCGTGGGGATCCCGTAGTCCGCGAGCAGCGCGAGACCCTCGAGCTCGGAGATCTCCCGGCCAGATGTCAGCCGCGCCAGCCAGTGTTCTCGAACCCGGTCCGGGACGGGCTCCGGTGCAACCACTTCCGGGTGGTCGTGCGCCGTGCCCTCGGACAGGAGGTGTCCGAGCGCACGCAGGCCGCTGTCGGTGCCTTCCAGCACGGGGATACCGGCATCGCGCAGGATCGCGGCCTCCTCCAGCGCCACCGCGCTCGCGAGGTTCGAGAGCATGCAGAAGGGCTTCGTGGTGGCGGCGAACACGTCCGCGGCCACCGCGAGGTACCCGTCCTCGTACGGCGTTCCCTGCCGCGTGAGGTCCACGCCGAACACCAGAACGGCGGTCTCGGGGTCGTCGTGCAGCAGCACGAGGCTCTCCCGGAAGATGCGATCGGCGTCGATGCCGGTCCCCCATGCGTCCAGCGGATTCTCGGCGGTGAGGCCGGGATCCAGCAGCGCCTGGATCCGCGCGCGCGTGCCCTCGCCGATCCCTGCGAACGGCACGCCGAGGTCGCCGGCGAGGTCCACCACCATCGCGCGCTCCCCGCCGGAATCGTGGATGCTCGCGACGCCGCGGCCCGCCCGAACCCGCCGCGGCGCCGAGAACAGCTCCAGTGTGTCGGCCATCTCGTCGAGGGTGCGGACCTCGTGCACGCCGTACGCGTCGAAGAGCGCCTCGAACGCGCCGTGCTCGCCGGCCAGCGCGCCGGAGTGCGCCGTCACCATCGCCTTGGAGCGCTCGGTCCGGCCGACCTTCAGGGCCACCACAGGGATCTCCCGGTCGGCAGCCTCGGCGAGCGCGTCTCGCAACCCCGCCGGATCGCGCACCGTCTCCAGCAGCAGCGCGATCACGCCGGTGGTCTCCCGGCGAAGTGCGAACCGCACGTAGTCGCTCATGGTCGTGACGATCTCGTTCCCCGACGACACCACCAGGTTGAACCCGATCCCACGGTCGTTGAACGCGAGCGCGGCGAACGCAGATCCGGAGTGCGTCACGAACGTCACCGGACCCTGCCGCATCCGGTCCGGAGTCGGGAACCCGGTGGCGCGCAGACGCGCGTCCAGGTTCAGGAACCCCATGCCGTTGCCGCCGCAGAAGGCCATGCCGGCGTCACGGGCGACCGCGGCGAGCCGGTCTTGCAGCGGCGGGGACCCCGAAGGCGGCGCGTCCTCGTACAAGCTCGCGAAGGTCACCGCCGAGCGGGCGCCGATCTGCGCGGCGCCGCGCAGCGCCTCCTCCACCCGGGCGTTCGCCACCCCCAGGACCACCAGGTCCACGCCCGAAGGCAGGTCCGTCACGGACGGGTAGCACCGGGCGCCGTCGATCTCCTCGTAGCCGGGGTTCACCGGGAACACGTCGCCCTCGAACCCGCCGCGGCGCAGCTCGATCATCATCTGACGGCCGAGCGATCCCTCCTTGACGCTGGCGCCCACCACGGCGACGGTGCGCGCCTCGAGCATGCACTCGAGCGCGGTCCGTTCGCGCGGTGAGGGTTCGGCGGCGGCCACGCGATCTACTTCTTGGAGATCGCTCCGTCCTTCTTCGCCATCTTGAACGCCTGCCAGCCGGGGATGCCGTTCACGCCGCCGCCGCCGTGCGTGGCGCACGAGCCGTGGTACAGGCCCTTGATCGGCGTGCGGAAGTCGGCGAACCCGGGGGCCGGCCGCATGTGGAACAGCTGGTCCACGCTCAGTTCCCCGTGGAAGATGTTGCCGCCGATCAGACCGAGCTCCTGCTCCATGTCGTAGGGCCCGATCACCTGCCGGTCGATGACGGCGCTCTTGAAGTTCGGCGCGAGCTTCGTGTACTCGTCGATCGCGCGGTCCGCGTAGGCCTCCAGCTCCTCGCGGTGCGGCTCGAGGTTCCAGTCGTCGGGCACCCACTGGCTGAACATCGAGAAGACGTGGACGCCCTCCGGCGCGAGCTTGTGATCCATCGACGTGGGGATCGTGCCGTCCACGAACGGACGGTTCGCCGGCTTGCGCTCCATGTGCGCATCCTGGAACGCCCGCTCGGCGTACTCCGGCGAGTAGCACAGCTCCACCGAGCCGGTGTGGTGTTCCTGCAGTTCCTTGCCGGGGGCCGCGGTGAAGTCGGGCAGCTCGCTCATGGCCACGTTGATCTTCACCACACCCGAGCGCGTCTTCCATCGCTCGATGTCGGTGACGAACTCACCGGGCAGCTCGTGGCGGTCGATCAGGTCCAGGAACGCGATCTTCGGGTGGATCGCGCTGACCAGGACCGGCGCGCGGAGCTCCTCGCCGTCGTCCAGCGCCACACCCACGGCGCGCCCGCCGCGAACGAGGATCTTCTTCACCCTGGCGCCGGTGCGGATCTCGCAACCGAAGGACTCGGCCGACCTCCTGATCGAGGTACTCACCGCGCCCATCCCGCCCTGCTGGAAGCCCCAGCTCCCCAGGTGACCGTCCCCCACGTCGCCGATCGAGTGATGCAGCATCACGTAGGCGGTGCCGGGCTCGTCGGGGCCCGCCCACGTGCCGATCACGCCGTTGACGGCGAGCATTCCCTTGATCGCGTCGGATTCGAACCAGTCGTTCAGCAGGTCGGACACGCTCATGCTGAACAGGCGCGTGACATCGGCCACGCCGCGGGTGCCGAGCTTGCGCATCTTCCATGCCGCCTTCGCGCTCTCGATCAGGTCGCCGAGCGCCAGCGAGCCCAGCTTCGGCGGTACCTGCAACAGCAGCGGACCCAGCACGTCGGCGACGCCCTTCAGCCAGGCCTCCCACTCCTCCAGCGTGTCGGCGTCCCTCTTGGAGAACTGGGCGATCGAGTCGTAGGACCTCCTGGCATCGTCGGCGTACACGGTGATCGCGCGGCCGTCCTCGAACGCCTGGAAGTAGGGGCCGAACGGTGCCACGTCGTAGCCGTGCTTCTTGAGGTTCAGGTCGCGGATGATGCTTGGCGGCATCAGCGACATGACGTAGGAGTACGTGGTCACGTTGATCTCGGGGTGATCGGGAAAGGGGGCGCTGGTGTCGGCCGCGCCGCCGGTCTTGCTCCGGGCCTCCAGCACCACCGTGTTGGCGCCCTCGCGGGCGAAGTACGCCCCGCTCGTCAGGCCGTTGTGACCGCCGCCGATGATGATGGCGTCGTAGGTGTTCGCCATATCGCATCCTCCGGTCGCCGGACCGACCCCCATCGCGTCCTGCCGCTCCACCCGTGCCGGGGCGAGGAGCAGCCCAACAGGGCAGTATTCTGCCCTGAGTTTGAACCGCGAGTCAACCCTCTTTGGAACCGGCCGCACGGTTGACACCCCAGGTCAGAGGGGTAAAGTGCCCTGAATGCCCGTACAGGATCCAGGACGTTCCAGCCAGGAACCCTGTGCATCGTTCAAGCCCGCGAGGGAGGTGCAGGTTGGCTCGCGCCCGCCAGAGGCAATCCAAGGAACGCCACCAGGAGATCCTGGAGGCCGCCGCCCGGGTCATCACCGACCGCGGCCTCGCCGAGACCCGGATCTCCGACATCGCCGAGCGCTGCGGCGTCTCACCCGGTCTGATCCTGTACTACTTCGCCTCGAAGGACCGGCTGCTGATCGAGGCGCTCACCTACGCCAACGACCGGTTCTACCTGGGCCTGTCGCGTGAGCTCCGGCGGATGTCTTCGGGACGACAACAGCTCGACCGCCTGATCGAACTGTCGGTGCCGGGCCTGCTTCCCGAGTTCGAGCGTCTGGACGAGTGGGCGTTGTGGATCGAGACCTGGGTGCGCGCGCTCCGCGACCCGGCGATGGCCAAGGAGCGCGAGGTGTTGGAGCGCCGGTGGCGCCAGTCGATCGCCGATATCGTTCGTCACGGCCGCTCCACGGGCGAGTTCTCGGAGAACGGCGTCGACGCCGACGAACTGGGGTTGCGGATCGGCGCCTTCATCGACGGCCTCGCGATCCAGGTGCTGATGAACGACACGAGCATGCCCGCGGAGCGGATGCAGCAGGTCTGCCGAGAGGTCGCCGCGAGCATGATCGGCTTCTCTCTGGACGTCGAGCCCACCCCGGCCTAGGACGTACGCTCTGGGG
>JALYMB010000052.1 GCA_030773935.1 Actinomycetota bacterium
CTGGCCCCCGCCGTCGAGGCGCTGAAGGAGCACGCCGGCGGCTCGCTGGCCGACGCACTGACCGCGAGCGCGGACGCCGCGCAGCAGGGCATGGAGGCCACGATCCCCCTCGTGGCGCGCAAGGGGCGCGCCAGTTACCTCGGCGAGCGCAGCGCCGATCACCAGGACCCCGGCGCGACGTCGACGCACCTGTTGTTGCGTGCGGCCGCCGACACCCTCGCAGGCTGATCCCACCGGAACCACAAGCAGGAGGAGACAGGACACCATGGCCGACGAATACGTTGCAGCACTCGATCAGGGCACCACGAGCACGCGCTGCATGGTCTTCAACCACGAGGGCGAGGTCGTCGCCGTCGAGCAGCTCGAGCACGAGCAGATCTTCCCCCAGCCCGGCTGGGTCGAGCATGACCCCAAGGAGATCTGGCAGCGCACCCGCCAGGTCATCGAAGGCGCTTGCGGCAAGGCCGGCGGCACGGTCAAGGCGCTGGGCATCACCAACCAGCGCGAGACCGCCGTCGTGTGGGACAAGAACACCGGCGAGCCGGCCTACAACGCGATCGTCTGGCAGGACACGCGCACGGACAAGATCTGCACCGAGCTCGAGTCCGACGGCGGTCAGGACCGCTTCCGCGACAAGACCGGCCTGCCGATCGCCACCTACTTCTCGGGTCCGAAGGTCCGCTGGATCCTCGAGAACGTCGACGGCACGCGGGAGAAGGCCGAGGCCGGCGATCTGATCTTCGGCAACATCGACACGTGGTGCCTGTGGAACCTCACCGGCGGCACCGACGGCGGCCTGCACTACACCGACCCGTCGAACGCCAGCCGCACGATGCTCATGGACCTCGCGACGCTCGACTGGGACGACGAGCTGTGCTCGGCCATCGGCGTGCCGCGGTCGATGCTCCCCGAGATCCACTCCTCCTCTGAGGTCTACGGCGAGATCAAGGACGGCCCGCTGGCGGGCGTCCCCGTCGCCGGCGACCTCGGCGACCAGCAGGCCGCCACGTTCGGCCAGGCGTGCTACGACATCGGCGAGGCGAAGAACACCTACGGCACCGGCAACTTCCTGTTGCTGAACACCGGTGAGGAGCTCGTGCAGTCCAAGAACGGACTGCTCACAACGGTCGGCTACAAGATCGGCGACAACAAGCCGATCTACTGCCTCGAGGGCTCGATCGCCATCACCGGGGCGCTGGTCCAGTGGCTGCGCGACAACCTGAAGATGATCCGCGAGTCGAGCGAGATCGAGACGCTGGCCAACACGGTCGAGGACAACGGCGGCGCGTACTTCGTGCCGGCGTTCTCCGGCCTGTACGCGCCGTACTGGAAGTCCAACGCGCGCGGCGTCATCGCCGGCCTCACGCGCTACGTCAACGCCGGGCACCTCGCCCGCGCGGTGCTGGAGGCCACGGCCTTCCAGAGCCGCGAGGTGGCCGACGCCATGAACGCGGACTCCGGGGTCGACCTCGAGTCGCTGAAGGTCGACGGCGGCATGGTCGGCAACGAGACGCTCATGCAGTTCCAGGCCGACTGCCTCGGCGTGCCGGTCATCCGCCCGAAGGTCCCCGAGACCACCGCGCTGGGCGCCGCCTACGCGGCGGGCCTGGCCACCGGGTTCTGGGAGAACGAGGACGACCTGCGCAAGAACTGGATCGAGGACAAGCGCTGGGAGCCCACGATGGAGGAGGACAAGCGCGAGGAGCTCTACCGCTACTGGAAGAAGGCCGTCACGAAGTCCTTCGACTGGTCCGAGTAGGCGCCCTGACGCCCGTCGGGCAGATCCGCCACGGTCATACTGGGTGGTCATGGCGGACCTGACGACGGACGTGCTGGTGATCGGCGGCGGGGCCACCGGCGCCGGGGTCGCGTGGGACTGCGCGCTGCGCGGCTTCGACGTGACCCTGGTGGACCGCGGCGACCTCGCCGAGGGCACCTCGGGCCGCTTCCATGGCCTGCTGCACTCGGGCGGCCGGTACGTCGTCAAGGACATGCCGGCCGCCGTCGAGTGCGTCGAGGAGAACGCGATCCTGCGGCGCGTCGCGGCCGACGCGATCGAGGACACCGGCGGCCTGTTCGTCACGACGCCGGGCGACGACCCCGCGTTCGGCGACAGGTTCCTGGCGGGAGCGCGCGAGGCGAAGATGCCGGTGGAGGAGTGGAGCACGACGAAGGCGCTGGAGCGCGAGCGGCGGCTGAACCCGGGCATCACGCGCGCGTTCTACGTGGAGGACGCTTCGATCGACGTGTGGAAGACCGTGTGGGCCCTGGCCCGCGGCGCCCGCGCGCACGGCGCGAAGGTCCTGCCCTACCACCCGGTGACGCGCATCCTGCGCTCCGACGGGACCGTGCACGGCGCAACCGTGCTCGACCGCGCCAGCGGCGAGGAGCGCACGATCGAGGCGCGCGTCACCATCAACGCCTCCGGCGCGTGGGCCGCCCAGCTCGCCCACATGGCCGCGATCGAGGGCGTCGGCGTGGTCCCGGGCAAGGGGATCATGATCGCGATGAACCACCGGCTGGTGAACACGGTCATCAACCGCCTGGTCATGCCCGCCGACGGCGACATCATCGTCCCGATCCGCACCGTCAGCGTGATCGGCACCACGGACGAGCGCCAGGAGGATCCGGACGACCTGCCCGTCACGCAGCAGGAGGTCGACCAGATGCTCGACGACGGCGAGACGCTCGTGCCCGGGTTCCGCTCCGCCCGCGCGCTGCGCGTGTGGGCCGGCGTGCGCCCGCTGTTCCAGGACGAGAAGGCCGACGCGACCGAGTCGCGCGACGTCAGCCGCTCGCACGCGCTGCTCGACCACCGCGAGCGCGACGGCGTCGACGGCTTCCTGACCATCACCGGCGGCAAGCTGACGACGTTCCGCCTGATGGCCCAGCACACCGTCGACAAGATGTGCGAGCAGCTGGGGGAGGACAGGCCGTGCACGACGGCCACGACCGAGCTGCCGGCCTCCGAGGACCATCGCTTCTACGCGCTGGGCGACCGCCTGGCCAAGCGCGAGCAGAACCTCGCCGACGAGCAGGCGATCTGCGAGTGCGAGCTGGTGACGCGCTCGACGCTCGAGGCGGTCATGCGCGAGCGCGAGAGCACGAAGCTCGACGACATCCGCCGCCAGCTGCGCCTCGGCATGGGTCCGTGCCAGGGTGGCTTCTGCATCTACCGCGCAACCGGGATCCTCCACGGCGTCGAGGAGCTCGACGGCGAGCAGGCGACGGAGTCGCTCAACGACTTCCTCGAGGAGCGCTGGAAGGGCGTCTGGCCGATCCTCTACGGCGACCAGCTGCGCCAGGCGCGCCTGGACGACTGGATCTTCCAGGGGCTGCTCGACGTGGAGCACGTGCCCAAGTGAGCGACGTCGTCG
>JALYMB010000053.1 GCA_030773935.1 Actinomycetota bacterium
GCCACACCGTGGCCTGCCGCAGCGGCTCGGCCCGAAGGTGGCTGAGGCGGGCGGTCTTGCGACGCGTGCGCGAGATCAAGCCGGCGTGCTCCAGCACCTTCAGGTGGCGGGAGATCGCCGGCTGCGACACGCGGAACGGCGCCACGAGCTCGGCCACGCTGGCCTCGCCCTGCTGGAGACGCGTGAGGATCGCGCGTCTCGTGGGATCCGCGAGCGCTCCGAACACCCGATCAAGCTGGTCTGTAGGCATTTCCATAACTCTCTTCTTATAGAACAAGTATGTTATATCTTCTGCACGAGCCCCGTGTCAACCCGGTTCGACCGGGTCACGGATACCGCGGACACTGGGTCGCCGGTGAGGGGTCTCGAGGACGAACGGAGGCGGACATGAGCGACGCGCAGATCACGGTGGTGCCCGGGCAGCCACTGGTGCTCATCACGAGGGAGTTCGACGCTCCCCTCGACCTGGTGGTCCGGGCCCACCTCGACCCGGAGCTCCTGACGCAGTGGCTCGGGCCTCGGGGTGTCGAGACCACCATCGAGCTCTTCGAGGTGCGCGACGGTGGGCGCTGGCGCTACATCCATCGCGACGCGGACGGCGACTTCGTCTTCCATGGCGTCTTCCACGGCACGCCCTCGGCCGACGGCATCGTGCAGACCTTCCAGTACGAGGGCGCGCTCCCCTCCCTCCAGTCCCTGACGTTCGAGGAGCGGGAGGGCCACACGATCGTGCGGACGACGGCCGCGTACCTGTCGGTCGAGGAGCGCGACGCCATGGTCGAGGCCGGCATGGCGCAGGGCGTCAACGAGGGGTATGCGAGGCTCGAGGAACTGCTCGGCAGACTGCAGGGCCCCTCGCTGAAGACGAGGCACGACTGACGGGCGAATGCGCCTCAGCCCACATGCGCGAGCACGATGCGGCGGTGTTCGACGTTCATCGTCCAGATCAGCCCGACCTGAGTACCGGGCACCGAATCCAGAGAGAACACGCCTGGGTGGTCGGGGTCCTCGAGGGCCGGGCGCCACGGGTCGCGCATGAGATCGGCCAGATAGAGCAGCACCTTGGCCTGGACGTCGTGGTCTGGCTCCCGCTGGCGCCAGGTCAGGAGGATCTCCCGCTCGGCGTCAGGGTCGAGCGTCCATGGATCGCCGCTCACGCGCAAGCTCTACCAGGTCATCCGCCGTGCTTCCATGGTCGGACCCACCCGTGGCGGCGCGCTCCTTGGCCTTGGCGATCCTCGCCTGCATCTCAGGGGTGTCGAGCCGCTCACGCGACATCGGCCGCTCCTCCCCTTCGATCTCATGCGCTCCGTGCGCAGAACGATCTTCGACCACCGGGCCACCTCCCGCCGACTCACTCTACCCCTACGCGGTAGCGGCTCCGGCCCTCAGCGCACCGCCTTCTTCACCAGCGCCGCGATCGTCTTCTCGTCGGCGGCGGTCAGCTCCTTCAAGGCGAACGCGATCGGCCACATCGTGCCCTTGTCGAGGTTCGCCGAGTCGTTGAAGCCGAGCATCGCGTACCGCTCCTTGAACTTGGCCGCGTCGCGGAAGAAGCAGACGACCTTGCCGTCCTTGTTGGCATAGGCGGGCATCCCGTACCAGGTCTTCGGAGCGAGATCCGGCGCGCTGTCCTTGATGAGCGCGTGGACCCGCTTGGCCAGGGCGCGATCCGATGGCGGCATCTTGGCGATCGCCGCCTGCACTTGGCTCTCTCCCTCGGCGCCCTCCCGCTCCGCTTTCAGCTCTCGGGCGTGCTCCTTCATCGCGGCTCGTTCGTCGGCCGTGAATCCCTTGTTCGTGGCGGTGGTGCGCTTGGCGGTCTTCTGGGTGCTCTTCTTCGCGGTTCTCGGCTCAGCCATCGTGGAACGCCTCCTTCGGACGGTCTCAGCGTTGCTCTTGGATACGGATCAGGTTGCCGGCGGGGTCGCGGAACGCGCAGTCGCGAACCCCGTACGGTTGGTCGGTCGGCTCCTGGACCACCTCAGCGTCGCCGGCCTGCAGCTGCTCGAAGGTGCCGTCGAGGTCGGTGGTGGCCAGGTTGATGGAGGCGTAGGTGCCTTTGGCCATCATCTCGGCGATGGAGCGGCGCTCGTCGTCGGTGACGCCGGGCGCTGCGGCCGGCGGATACAGGACGATGGATGTGCTGGGTTGGGCGGCGGGACCGACGGTGATCCAGTGCATCCCGCCGAATTCGACCTCGCTGCGGACCTCGAAGCCGAGGGCGTCGCGATAGAAGGCCAGGGATGCGTCCGGGTCGTCGTGCGGGAGGAAGCTCGCGTGGATGGTGATGTCCATGGCGTCACACTAGCTGCGACTCGGTGACCGCCGCTTCTCGATTCCTGACCGGTCTCGTCACCTGCTTCGCCACACACGGCGCCATCCCTGCGGTCGCGCCCGCCCCGTCGCGCCGGTAGGCGCTGGGCGGCATCCCGACCAGTTCGGTGAAGCGGGTGCTGAAGGTGCCCAGCGACGCGTAGCCGACCTCGAAACAGACCTCGGTGACGCTGAGGTCTCCGCGACGCAGCAGCGTCATCGCTCGTTCGATGCGCCGCGTCATCAGGTAGGCGTACGGCGACTCGCCGTAGGCGAGTCGGAACTCGCGGCTGAGGTGCCCGGCCGACATGTGCGCGCCGCGGGCGAGCGCCTCGACGTCCAGCGGCCGCGCGTACTCCCGGTCCATCCGGTCGCGGACGCGACGCAGCCGCGCGAGGTCGCGGAGGTGCTGCGCCGTGTCAGGGCTGGCGGTCATCTGCGAATCGTCCCAGGTCGCGCCGGAGGCCGTCCAGCGCCGGCGGCGTGCCAAGGCTACGCGGCCGGCACCCGCTTGTTCGGATCGACGAACGGGATGACGGCGGTGGTGCCACGTCGGTCGCCGACGTCGGTGTCGAGCTCCAGCGTGGTGCCCGGCTCGGCGAGCTCGATCGGCACCCAGACGTATCCGATGTTCTGCTCGAGGCGCGGCGACCAGCACGCGTCGGTGACATGGCCGACGCGCTCGCCGTCATGGAACGCCGGCCAGTACTGCGTGGGCTGTTCCAAGGGCGCGCCCTCGATCTCGATCCCCACGAGCTTGCGCCGCACGCCCTCGCGGCGGATCCGCTCGAGCGCCGCCTTCCCGATGTAGTCGGCCTCCTGCTCCTCGACCAGACGCTCGAGGCCCGTGACCTCGAACGGGTTGTCGGTGAGCGTGATGTCCGAGCCCCAGTCGAAGATGCCGGCCTCGATGCGGCGGATGTCCGACGACGGCGTGACGCGGATGTCGTAGGGCTTGCCGGCGTCGAGGATCCGCTCCCACAGGTCGTCGCCTCGGCTCGGGTCGCGCAGGTAGATCTCGTAGCCGACGACCGCCGTCCATCCCGTGCGGCTGATCACGACCGGGATGCCGTCGAGGTCGGCCTCGTCGCACCAGTAGTACTTCATGTCGAGGATCCAGTCCCCGAAAAGGTCGCGCATCGTGTCCTTCGCCTTCGGCCCCTGCACCTGCACCGGGTAGACCTCCGGGTGGGCGACCGTGACGTCCATGCCGGCGTTCGCCGCCACACCCATCGCGTACAGGCCGGCGTCGGAGTCGGCGAGCGCGAGCCACCACCGGTTCTCCTCGAAGCGCAGCAGCACCGGGTCGTTCACGATGCCGCCGTCGGGCGCCGTGATCAGCACGTACTTGCCCTGCTTGACCGCGCACTTCGTGAGATCACGGCACGTGAGCAGATTCGTGAACGCCGACGAATCGGGCCCGGTGATCTCCACGATCCGCTCGACGCTCACGTCCCACAGCGTCACGTCGTTCACGAGCGACCGGTACTCGTCCTCCGGATCCCCATACATGTTGGGGTGGTACATGTGCTGATAGAGGTCGTAGGCGGAGCAGCCGGCGCGCCGGGTCGCCTCGAAGAACGGCGACGTGCGGTACCAGGGGCCGGGGTTCAACGTGGTGCTCGGCAGCGGTTCCATCGCGCTGGCTCCGTTCGGTCGTGGGTCGTCGATGCTAGACCGCGATCCCAGCGGGGAGGAAATCGAGGAGCGGGGCCCCGCCGTGGACACCGCTGCTCCGCGGGCACTGTGCCATCATCGCCACCCATGGCCCCGCCACGAGCGACCGCGAGGCTGTTCTGCCTCATCGGCGTGCTCGTGACGTCCTGCACGGGCGCCGCGCCCCCGCCACCGTCGCATCCCCCGCCACCCCTGCCGGGCGAGCTGCTGTCGGTCACCTCCGATCAGACGGCGTCGAGCCTCGTGCGGTACCGCCCGGCCGACGCCTCGTCGGCGACGATCGACTCGCCGATCGACCCCGAGGCCGTGAACCGTTCGACGGTGGCGGGCGTGTCCACGGCGGAGGGATCGCTGTTCGTCGCCGTGAACACGCGGACGCTGCAGGCCTACGCGCTCCCCGCGGGGACGACGCAGGTGGAGGAGCTCGGGCCCGCGCTCGGCGTGCGCGCGAGGCAGGAGCCGTCAGTGCAGATATCCGAGGTCGGGGCCGTCGTCGCGACCTGCGACGAAGTCCAGGTCCTGCCGCTGCCGGCCGCCGACGGATGGCGCTCGCTCGGCCCCGGCTGCTGGGCGGCGCTCGACCCCTCCGGCTCGCGGGTCGCGGTGGTATCGGCCGGTGGACACGTCCTGCTGCACGAGCTCGAGGGCGGGGGCACACCCTCGCTCCTCTTCGACCTGTCCGACCTCGCGGCGGCGCTCGGCACCGACGTCCCCGCGCAGCTGATCGGCGTGCCGTCGTGGGGGCCGCAGGGCCTCGCGTTCTTCGTGCGCGCCGGCGACCAGCTCGGCGTCTTCGTGCGTGAGGACTCCGGCACCCTCGTCGAGGTCCTGCAGGAGCGGTACACGAACGTCTACCGCGTGCCGCGCCTGGCGTGGCAGCCGGGCGGCACGATGCTCGCGATCTCCGACGACGTCGGACCCAACCCGGCGGTGCTGCGTGTCTTCGACACGGCCACCGGCGACCTGCGGGCGCTCTCGATGTTCCCCGTCGGCTACGCCGGCATGCAGTGGGCGCCCGACGGCTCGTCCCTCGCGGTCCTGACGGGGACCGGCGTGCTGCTGGCGGTGGACCTCGACGGTGCGTGGCTGCTGCACCGGCAGACGGACTGGCGGGAGCTCCTCGCGTGGCAGGCGGCTTCGTGAGGACGCCCTCTGCCGCCGCGCTGCGAAGGCCGCTCGTGCTCGCACACTTCCCGCCGCTGTTCGCTGCCCTCGCGGCCGCCGCAGCGATCCTAGCCGCCGCGGCGGCGGCGGCACCGATGTTCGTCTCCGAGACCGGCACCGCCACGCTGCGCGTAGGCCTCGCGGCCGGCCGCGACCGGGCTCTGGTCGTGTCGAAGGACGGCCCGCTCGCGCCCGACGTCGCCGCCCTGCGCGACGCCCAGGTGCGCGCGTCGACAGCGGAACTTCCCGCGCTCGCCGAGCCGATCGAGACGCTGTGGGGCGCCTCGGCGGTCGGGATCGCGGGTCCGGACGGTGAGCACACCGTGCGCCTGGCGACGAAGACCGGCTTCGAGTCCCACCTGGACGCGATCGCCGGCGCTGCCGAGCCCGGTGGCGTGTGGCTGATCCAGCCCGCGGCGGACCGGCTGGGCGTGTCGCCGGGCGATCCGGTGACGCTGACCCTCGAGGACCGCACCGCCGTCGTGCCGGTGGCCGGCACCTTCGCCGCGTCGCACGCGGATCCGTTCTGGACCGAGATGCTCGCGACGGTGGGCGACGAAGGTGAGCCGGCCTCGCTCGCGGTGCTCGATCGCCAGACCTTCCTCACGGTCGCTGCAGAGCTCGAGGACGATGGGCACCAGTCGTGGACGTTCGCGACCGAACCCGGCGCGGACCGGACGCTCGCCCTGGACCTCGCCGGCGAGCTGGCGCACGGTATCCAGCGGTTCGACCGCGACTCCGCTGATCCGGACGTGCCGCTCGGCACCGTCGTTGCCAATCCGGCGGTGATCGACCTCGTGACCGGCGCGGTACGCGCCGCCGAGGACGGGCTGGCCACCGTGACGCCGCCCGTCGAGACGCTCGCGCTCACGGGGCAGCTCGTCGCGCTCTTCGGCACGGTGGCCGCCGGCGTGTACGGGGTGCGGCGCCGACGGATCGAGATGCGATACCTGGATGCGAAGGGCATCACGCGCCGGAACCTGTGGGTCCGCAGCGCCGTGGAGGCCGTGCTCCCGATCGGGGTTGGCGGCGCGATCGGCTGGGTCGTCACGTGGTGGACGATCCTGCGGTTCGGCCCGACGGCGGCGATCGAGGCGACCGCGGTGCGGACCTCGATCCGGCTCTCGGCGATCGCGTGCGTCGTCGCCATCGGGATCGTCGCGACCGTCACCGCATTTGCGGCCACGCGTCAGGCGCACGAGACGGTCGAGGCCACGTCGCGGAGCCGCGGCGCGGCGGTGTGGTGGGAGATCCCCCTGCTCGTCCTGGCGGCGGCGGCGCTCTACGAGATCTGGACGCGCGGCACGTCGGCCGTCTCGTCCGTGGGCGGCCGCGTCGAGGTCGACCGGCTGCTCCTGCTCTTCCCCGTGCTGTTCATGGCCGGATGCGCGGGCCTCGTCGTGCGCGCGCTCGGACGTCTGCTGGTGAAGCTGCGCGGCAGCGGGTCGTGGCCGGTGCCGCTGTACCTGGCCTCACGCCGGGTCTCGACGGCGCCGCGCGTGGCCCTGCTTCTGGTGACGGCCTCGACGCTGGCGATCGGCGTGCTCGCGTACGCCGGCACGGCGGTCGTCACGATCCGCCAGTCGACCCGCGCGAAGGTGCTGGGATCGACCGGCGCCGACGTCACCGGCACCACGCCGGGACCGATCTTCGCCGCCGAGGCCGGCTCGGGCATGCACTCGACGAACGTCTTCGAGATCCCGTTCGTGCGCACCGATCCGTCGTCCGAGACGCAGCTCACGCTCGTCGGCATCGAGCCCGACACCTTCGAGGCGGCGGCGTACTGGGACCCGAGCTTCTCCGACCGCCCGCTCGACGAGCTGCTGCGCGACCTCGCCCCCCAGCAGGAGCCGCTGCCGGCCGTCGTCGTGGGCGGCGAGCTGCCGCCCCGCGAGGCGCACGTGCAGCTCGCCGGCTACCAGCTCCCCCTGCGTATCGTCGGCACCGCCGCCGCGTTCCCCGGCCAGCCGCGCGGCCTCGTCGTCGTGGTG
>JALYMB010000054.1 GCA_030773935.1 Actinomycetota bacterium
CACCAGCCTTGAGCGTGTCTCCTCGCCAGAGGCGAGAGATTGAGAAGGTGCTGCGATGAAAGAGCTCGGCGGCACGAACGGACTCTCGCGCAGGGACTTCCTGCGGAACGGTCTCGTGTTCGGGGTCGGCGCGCAGGCGCTGGTCTCCGGTTACGCGGCCGTCCCGGACGTGTTCGCCCGCGCCGTGCTCTCAGCGAAATCGGCGGCGGTGCAGAACGACAAGGTCCTCGTGATGATCCAGCTCGGCGGCGGCAACGACGGCTTGCAAACGGTCATCCCGATCGGGAGCTCGCAATACCGCGACTTCCGGCCGCAGCTCTCCGCCGCCGCGGCGAAGGCGCAACCTATTAATAAGGACATCGGGCTCCACGAAAACCTGAAGGGCATCAAGACGCTCTACGACGCCGGCAAGGTGGCGATCGTCCAGGGCGTCGGGTACACGAATCCATCGTTCTCGCACTTCGACTCCATCCGCGTCTGGGAGACCGCCGACCCCGCGCGGCGGCAGCAGGACGGCTGGCTCGGCTCGGCGATCGCCAAGAACTACGACTCGGCCGGTCACCCACTCGTCGGCTGCGCCTGCGGCACGACGAACGTGCCCGGGATGCTTCGGGATCTCCAGGCGACCCTCACGGTGATCGACGACGTCAAGACCTTCGGGTTCCAGGGTGGGCAGAACGTCGAGGACGTGATGGGGACGCTCTACAAGAGCACGCCCGGGATCTACGGCGCGCTTTTCGACACGGCGATGACCACCGTGCGCGACACGGTCGCGCAGCTCCGCACATCGAACGCGAAGTACACGCCGAAGGGCAACTACAGCGACAAGGTGCAGCTCGTGTACTCGAGCAAGAACCAGCTCGCCGCCGCGCTGCAGCTCGCCGCGGAGCTGATCGTGACGGGCACCGGCGTGAAGGTCCTCCACGTGACGCTGGGCGGCTTCGACACGCACTACACCGAGCTCAACCGCCACGACGCGCTCATGGCCTACCTCGACTCGGCCATCACCGCGTTCCACGACGACCTCACGGCATACGGGATGGCCGACCGCGTGATGATCGCGACCTGGTCCGAGTTCGGGCGGCGCCCCATGGAAAACGCCAGCGGCGGAACTGACCACGGCACCGCGTCGCCGATCTTCCTCATCGGCGACGGCGTGAAGGGCGGGCTCTATGGAGAGACCCCGAACCTCAGCAAGCTCGACCAGCTCGGCAACCTCGCGTACTCGGTCGACTTCCGCGCGGTGTACCAGGAGATCCTCGCCTCGCATCTCGGCGTCGACGCGAAGGAAATACTCGGCCAGAGCTTCGACCGCGTCCCGTTCATGAAGGCGCCGGCGTGACGAACGAGTTCCTGCTCAAGCTTGGATCGGCGGTGACGACCCTGGTCGTGATGTTCGGGTCGTACGCCTACGCGTCCACGCACGTGAAGAACCCCAACGCGCCGCTGCAGCCCCCGGTCGAGACCTCGCCCGCGGCGCTGAAGCCGGCGGCGCCG
This sequence comes from Actinomycetota bacterium, assembly GCA_030773935.1. Classification (GTDB taxonomy): domain Bacteria; phylum Actinomycetota; class UBA4738; order UBA4738; family HRBIN12; genus JALYMB01. The sequence continues at coordinate 1,498 of JALYMB010000054.1, forward strand.
ACGCCGACCCCGATCCCTTCACTTGTGGGAACTCGTCGCGGCAACCCGCCTCGCGGAACGTCGTCACCGGCGCCGCGCCTCACGCTTCAGCCGGGGGTCCAGGCGACGGATCTGCCCGACGTTACTTTCACCCACGTGTCCTAGTCGCGGTCAACGGACGCCGAACTCCCGGAGCAGGAGGCGTCCGTAACGCTCGGCGACCGCCTCATTGAAGTAGGTCCGGCGCTTGGCGTACTGGACGTGATGGCCGAGCTCGTGGGCGAAACTCGCGAGCGGATCCTCGTGGGCGTCCGCGAGCTCTTCCTGATCGAACTCGGCGGCCTGACACGTGCAGGGCACCCAAACACGAATGAGGCCGGGCTCGTAATCAGCGAGCACCATTCCGTAATGCACCCCCGTGCGCTCGGCTTTGCGCTGCGCGCCACCGGGGCGTCCGCCGACGCCGTACCCGTACACGGCGACTGTCCCGCGAAAGCCCGCGCGCCGCGCCAGGCGCTGCCAGAGGCGCATTCCGCCCGGGAGCCTTTCGCGTCCGCAGTACCTGGAGAGTCGCATCGGGGACCCGGCAAAGCACGCCTCGTACCCATCCGAGCCGGACTGGGTCCCGC
>JALYMB010000055.1 GCA_030773935.1 Actinomycetota bacterium
CCGCGGACCCGGACGGAACGCCGCCCCCCGGCGCGCACCGGATGACGGGCACCTACCGGACGTGGAACCCGTGGTCTCCTGGTTTCCGGGTGTTCCTGCGCGGCGGCCGGCTGATGCTCGCCTGGCCCGACCGCGAGATGCCCGTGACCCCTCTGCACGACGGCGAGTGGCGTGTGGGCGATGAGTGGAGTCCCGACCGCGTGCGCTTCGACACCATGGTCGACGGTGTCACGCAGCAGGCGATCTACAACGCCGTGCTCTACAGCCGGAGCTTCCTCGACTGAGGTCGGTCGCTGCCCCTCAGACCGCCCGGAAGGCGACGCAGGCGTTGTGGCCGCCGAACCCGAACGAGTTCGACAGCGCCAGGTCGACCTTGAGGTCGCGTGCCTCGTTCGGGGTCACGTCCAGGTCGCAGTCCGCGTCCGGCGTCGCGTAGTGGATCGTGGGAGGGATCTTCCCGTTCGCGATCGCGAGCGCACACACCGCCGCCTCGATGGCGCCCGCCGCCCCCAGCATGTGCCCGGTCATCGACTTCGTCGAGGACACGGCCACGTCCTGCGCATGGTCGCCCAGGACGCCCTTGATGGCCGCGCTCTCCGCGGCGTCGTTCAGCGGGGTGGACGTGCCGTGGGCGTTGATGTACGTGACGTCCTCGGGCTCGGCGCCGGCGTCCCGCAGCGCCCACCGCATCGCCAGGGCGGCTCCCGAGCCCTTGGGATCGGGAGCCGTGATGTGGAAGGCATCGTCACTCGCGCCCGCGCCCGCCAGCTCGCAGTAGATCCGCGCGCCGCGCGCCTTCGCGTGCTCCTCGCTCTCCACGATCAACGTGACGGCCCCCTCGGACAACACGAATCCGTCGCGCTGTGCGTCGAAGGGCCGCGACGCGGTCTCCGGGTCCGGGTTCTTCGTCAGCGCCGTCATCTGCGAGAACGCCGCCACCGTGAGGGGAAGCGTGGCCGATTCCGACCCACCCGCGATCACCAGATCCAGGGTTCCGTCGCGGATCAGTCGCAGGGCCTCGAACAGCGCATGGTTGCTGGAGGAGCAGGCGGAGATCGTGGCGAAATTCGCCCCGGTCAGGCCGAAGCGCATGGCGATGTGGCCGGCGGGAGCGTTCGCCATGAGCATCGGCACCATGAACGGCGAGATGCGCCCCGGACCCTTCTCCAGCAGCACCAGATGCTGGGTCAGGATCGTCTCAAGGCCCCCGATCCCGGTCGCGAAGATCACCCCGCCTCGCTCGGCCACCACCTCCGGGTTCGCCGCGTCCTCCCAGGCCAGCTTCGCGGAGGCGATGCCGAACTGCGTGAAACGGTCGGTGCGGCGGGCTTCCTTCGTGTCCAGGAAGTCGGTGACCTCGAACCCGTCGACCTCTCCGGCCACGCTCACCGGGAGGTCCCCGATCGGGAAGCGCGTGATCGTGCGGACGCCGTTGCGTCCGCCCGTCATGCCCGCCCAGAACTCGTCCACGCCGATGCCGACCGGCGTGATCGGCCCGATCCCGGTGATGACGGCCTTCCGTACGTGGCTCATGCGTGCTCCTGGCGGTCCGTGCGCCGGCGCAGGGCCGGTTTAGGAGGCGCCCACCTTCGAGGCGACCAGGTCGATCGCGCCGCCCACGGTCTTCACCGACTCCATCTCCTCCTCGGGGATCTCGATGCTCCACTCCTCCTCGAGCGCGAGCACCGCCTCCACGAGGTCGAGCGAATCCGCGTTCAGATCCTCGGCGAACCGCGCGTCGGGCACGACCTGCGCCTCGTCCACAGCCAGCTGCTCGGCGAGGACCTTCTTGACCCGGGCCTCGATCTCCGACCTGTCCATGAGCTCTCCCTTCCTCTCTCCCTGCGGATGCGCCACACCCTACGGGCGACCCGACGTCTGCGACTACGCCGTGAGGCCACCGTCCACGGGGATCACGGCCCCGTTCACGAACGATGCCTCGTCCGACATCAGGAACCCAACGACGGCTGCGACCTCCTCCAACGTGGCCGTACGACCGAGCGGGGTCTGGTCCATGTAGTACGCGCGCGCGGCGTCCGTCAGGTGGCTCGTCATCTCGGTGTCCACGAGCCCGGGACAGACGGCGTTCACCGTGATGCCCTTGCTTCCCACCTCGCGCGCCAGCGACTTCGTCAGCCCGACGACGGCGGTCTTACTTGCCGCGTAGACGGTCTGACCCGCGTTGCCTCGCAGAGCCACGGCCGAGCTCATGTTCACGATCCGACCCCAGCGCTCCTTCAGCATGCCGCGCAGCGCGGCCTGCGCGCACAGGAAGGAGCCGCGCACGTTCGTGTCCATGATGCGGTCGTAGGTCTCCATCTTGTACTTGAGGAGCAGACCGTCCTGGCTCGTGCCGGCGTTGTTGATCAGGCCGGTGACGGGGCCGAGCTCGTCGGTGATCCTTCGGAACCCTTCCTGCACGCCGGCCTCACTGGTGATGTCGAGGAACACGGCGAGCCCGTGGGTGCCGGCCGCCTCCAGCGACGAGACGGCCTCCTTCGCGGCGGCCTCGTTGGAGCGATAGCCGATCGCCACGCGCCAGCCGGACCGGGCCAGCGCCACGCCGCAGGCCAGACCGATGCCCCGGGACGCCCCCGTCACCACCGCGACCCGGGAGCCGGTCATCGGCGCGGCCCCGCCATGGTCCACCGCACGAGGGTTGCGCCCCACGTGAGACCCGCTCCGAACGACGCGAACAGGACCAGGTCGCCCTCGTGGATCCGGCCCGCGCGCCACGCGCGGTCCAGGGCGATCGGGATCGAGGCGGCCGAGGTGTTCCCGACCTCGGCGACGTCGATCACCGCACGCTCGGCGGGGATGCGAAGTCGCTCGGCCACCGCGGTCATGATGCGCGCGTTGGCCTGGTGAGGGATCAACAGATCGACGTCGTCGGCCGTGAAACCCGACTTGTCCAGCAGTTCCCGGCAGGCCGACGCCATCTCGGTCACCGCGCGCTTGAACACCTCGCGGCCATTGGGCATCGCGACGGTGTGACGCCCTGCATCGACCGTCTCGTGCGACGCGGGCTCTGCGGAGCCGCCGCCGGGGACGAGCAGGATCTCCGCCGCGCTGCCGTCGGCGCCGAGCGTGGTCCCGATGATGCCGGGCTGATCGGCCGCCTGGATCACGACGGCCCCGGCGCCGTCCCCGAAGAGGATGCAGGTCCCGCGGTCGGTGAAGTTCAGGATCCGGCTGAAGACCTCGGCGCCCACCAGGAGCACCGTGTCGGCCATGCCCGACGTCACGAAGGCGGTGGCGGTGGAGAGGCCGTACGAGAAGCCGGCGCACGCCGCGCCCACGTCGAAGGCGGGACAGCTCACGCCGAGCTTGCGCTGCGTCCACACGGCCGTGGCGGGAAAGGGTGTGTCGCCCGTCGTCGTGGCCACCACGATCATGTCCACCTGCTGCGGGCGCACCCCCGCGCCGTCCAGGGCCGCCTGTCCGGCCTCGAGGGCGAGGTCGGAGGTCAAAGTGCCCTCGTCGGCGAAGCGGCGGGATTCGATGCCGGTGCGGTCGCGGATCCACTCGTCGGAGGTGTCGACGAAGCTCTCGAACCAGGCGTTCGGGATGACTCGCGGCGGGAGCGCGGAGCCGACCCCCGTGATGGTCGCGTTCCGTGTCACCGGCCGAGGATATCGGACGCCGTGACCCCTCGCCCGCGATCGCGCAGGTGGCAGGCACGGCGGCCCGACGCCGGGCGGCTCCCCGCTCTCCCCTGAAGCCCGGGGTTCAGTCGCCCTCGGCGACGCCCTCCGCCTCCTGCGGGGAGCCCACGGCGACCGCGCGGGCTCCCGGCACGACGCGCTTGGCGAGTTTCGTCAGCACGTCGCCGGGCCCTGCCTCGATGAAGGTCTCGGCGCCGGCGGCGCGCAGCGACCGCGCACAGGCCTCCCAGCGCACGGGTGAGACGACGTGGCGCGTCAGCAGTTCTCGCAGCGTCTCGGGCTCCGTCACCAACTCGCCCGTGACGTTCGACGCGATCGGAAACGAGGGCGGCGCGAACGCGACGCCGGCGATCGCCTCGGTGAGCGGTGCCAGCGCCGGCTCCATCAAAGGCGTGTGGAACGCGCCCGCCACCCGGAGCCGGACGGCGCGGATCCTGCGATCGGCGCACAGGGCCTCGGCGCGTTCGACCGCCGCGACGCTCCCGCTGATCACGACCTGCTGCGGTGAGTTCTCGTTCGCCACGAGGAGTACGTCGTCGCCGCGGGCCTCCTCGCACAGAGCTGCCGCCTCCGGCGTCCCGATGCCAAGCAGCGCGCTCATCGTCCCGGGATGCAGCTCGCCCGCCCGCTGCATCTCGCGGCCGCGCACCGCCACGATTCCCAGTGCTGCGGCGAAGGGGATCACCCCGGCCGCGACCAGCGCCGCGAACTCGCCCAGCGAATGGCCGGCCGCGCCGATCCAGGTGCGAGAGCCCGAGAACACCTCCAGAACCCGGAACGCGGCGACGTCGCAGGCAAGCAGCACCGGCTGCGTGAACTCGGTGGTGGCGAGCAACGACTCGTCGTGACAGTCCGCGACGACGTCGAGCCCGAGCACGCCCGAGGCCTCGTCCATGATCGCGCGGCCGGCGGGATGACCGGCCCACGGATCGGCCATCCCGGGGAACTGCGATCCTTGACCGGGGAAGACCACGGCGGCGTTGACGGGATCGAACACACCCCTAGGTTGTCACGTGGCACCACGCCTCGAAGTTGCCACCCGGAGGGAGGTCCTGTAGAACCTGTGCAGACCCCATGGCCGAAAGGGTTCAGCGATCCTCGTCCCCAGCGCCCGGTCCCCAGGGTGCAGAAGGGGTTCTGGGGTTCCTTGGTCGTGATATGGCAGTCGACCTCGGGACCGCCAACACGCTCGTCTACGTACGCGGACGAGGCGTGGTCCTCAACGAGCCCTCCGTCGTCGCGATCAACACCCTGACCGGCGCGGTCCTGGCCGTGGGCGCCGAGGCCAAGCGGATGATCGGACGCACGCCGAGTCACATCCAGGCGGTCCGTCCTCTGAAGGACGGGGTGATCGCCGACTTCGACATCACCGAGAAGATGCTCCGCTACTTCATCCAGCGGGTGCACAAGCGTCGCCTGCTCGCCAAGCCGCGCGTGGTCGTCTGCGTCCCCTCCGGCATCACAGGTGTGGAGCAGCGCGCGGTGGAGGAGGCAACCATCGCGGCGGGCTCGCGCCGCGCGTACATCATCGAGGAGCCAATGGCGGCGGCGATCGGCGCCGGGCTCCCGATCCACGAGCCGACCGGGAACATGGTCGTCGACATCGGCGGTGGCACCACCGAGGTCGCCGTGATCTCCCTGGGCGGTATCGTGACCTCGACGAGCATCCGCATCGGCGGCGACGAGTTGGACGAGGCAATCATCCAGCACGTCAAGAAGGAGTACTCGCTGCTCCTGGGCGAGCGGACCTCCGAGGCCATCAAGCTCGCGATCGCCTCGGTCTTCCCCATGCCCGAGGAGCTCGTCGCCGAGATCAAGGGACGTGACCTCGTCTCCGGCCTGCCGAAGACCATCACGATCAGCGCGGAGG
>JALYMB010000056.1 GCA_030773935.1 Actinomycetota bacterium
GACTTCGACTGCTGCAGCAGGGCCTCGGCGCCTAACCTGGCGCCGCTGCCGCAACCTGTCCCGACAAGGGCAAGGATCACCGCGAGGCCGAGCAGCCGCTTCGAGCTCAGGCGCACCGGCCGGCTCCCCGCAGGCATGCTCCTCCTTCCTGCTGGGGCCGCCGTCGCCGTGTTGTTCGAGGTGTCCGGATCGATTGGCGAACTCGCCGCCACAGTGACCGTGTTCGTGATGGTGCCCTTCTGAGTGGGCTTCACCGTGACCTCGAGCGGGTCGGAGCCCACGACGATGTCGCGGAGCTTCCCCTGGATCACCGTGGCGCACGCGGTGGAGCCGTACGTGTACCCGACGCCGAACACGCCATCCGCGGACGCCTCGACGAGCACCATCGTCGTCGAGTCCCAGGTCATCGTCCCGTCAGACTCCGGCTCCTCCAGCGGGAACTCAAAAGAGGGGACGTCGAGCTGCTCGACCCGGGCCATCGCACGCTCACGCCTTCAGCTGGTCGATCTTGTCGTGGAACAGCGTCGAGGCAATCGTGGCCCGCCGCGGCGTCCCCTTGAGGAACGACTCGGCGAACTTCTTGGCCTCCTCGTAGTGGATCTTCGGCGGCATCGGCGGCTCGTCGGCGTTCACCACAACGTCGAGCAGCCCCGGCCCCTCGTGCGCCAGGAGCTCGCGCACCGCTGCCTCCAGGTCGCCGGGCTTCTCTATTCGGATCCCGAGCCCGCCGCAGGACTCCGCCCACGGCGCGAAGCTCATGTGCGACTGGAACCGGACGCCGTACTCGGGGTACCCAAGCGCCATTTGCTCCCAAAGGATCTGCCCGAGGAGGCCGTTGTTGCAGACGACGACCTTGATCGGGAGCCGGTGCCAGGCGGCCGTGTGGAACTCCGCCATGAGCATGGCGAAGCCGCCATCGCCGACGAACGCGATGCACTGCCGCCCCGGATAAGCCACCTGGTGCGCGATCGTGTACGGCAGCCCCGGCGCCATCGTGGCCAGGTTCCCGGACAGGTAGAACTCGCGGGTACCGCGGATCTCGAAGTGCCGCGCCGCCCACGTGGCGATGGTCCCGGAGTCGCTGTTCAGGATCGCGTCGTCGGCGGCGTAGCGGTCGATGAGCGCCATCAGGTATTGGGGCATGATCGGCTCGCGGTCCGGGCTCGCCAGGGCGGCCATGTCCTCGTCCCAGGACGTCTTGCTCGCCTGGGCCTTCTCCAAGAACTTCCGGTCCTCCTTGCGCTGCAACAGGGGCAGCAGCGCGGTGAGCGTCCCCTTCGCGTCGCCCACCAGCCCCGCCTGGAGCGGAATGCGGTTGCCGAGGCGGATCGGGTCGATCTCGATCTGGACAGCCTTGCGGTCGGGTGGGAGCCACCGCGTGTAGGGGAAGTTCGTTCCGACCATGAAGATCGTGTCGCAGTCGTCGGTGGCCTCCTCGGACGGCTTCGTCCCCAGCAGCCCGAGGCCGCCGATACACAGGGGGTGGTTGTCGGGCACGACCATCTTCCCCGAGAGCGTCTTGATGATCGGGGCTCCGAGGAGCTCCGCCGCGGTGAGCAGCTCGTCGCCTGCCCCCCGCGCGCCGATGCCGGCGAGGATCGCGACCTTCTTCCCCTCGTTCAGCACGTCCGCGGCCTTGTGCAGGTCCTCCTGCCGCGGCAGGACGTTCGGCGGCCCGTACACGGGCGCGGTCATGGGCGTGCGGGAGGTGTCGAGGCCGCCCCCGTAACCGGACTTTTCTGGATCGGCCTCCTGCATGTCGACCGGCAACGTGAGGTGCGCGACGCCGCGCTTCGAGAGCGCGCTCCGCACGGCGATGTCGACGAGCGCCGGGATCGAGGCCGGCGCCTGGACCATCTGGTTGTAGACGCACAGGTCCATGAAGATCCGGTCGAGGTGGACCTCCTGCTGGTAACCCGTCCCCAGCTGCGACGTGGCCTGCATGCCGGTAATCGCGAGCACCGGGACATGATCGAGCTTCGCGTCGTAGAGGCCGTTGATCAGGTGCAGGCCGCCCGGGCCGCTCGTGGCCAGGCACACGCCAAGCTTGCCCGTCGACTTAGCGTAGCCGGTAGCCATGAACGCCGCCGCCTCCTCGTGGTGCACGAGGAAGAACCGGATCCGGTCCTCGTGCCGGCGGAAACCCTCCATGATCCCGTTGATGCCGTCGCCGGGGAGGCCGAACACGGTGTCCACCCCCCAGTCGATGAGGCGCTCCACCAGAAGCTCCGATGCGATCTTCTTGGCCATGTCGTCCTCCGTTCCAACGCCCTTTACGCGGCGCCCTTCGTCTCCTCGCTTGTTTCGGGGCCTTCCTCGGCGGTGATCCCGATCAACTCCGCGAGGTTGTAAGCGCGCTTCCCGGTCCCCTGGCGGACCTGCTCGCGGCACGAGTAGCCGTCAACCACGATCAGCGTGTTATCCGGCTCCTCGCGAAGCTTCGGGAGCAGCAACGCGCTCGGCGCACGCCATTGACACATCGTAGTGCTCCTCCTCGAACCCGAACGCGCCCGCCATGCCGCAGCACCCGGAGTCGAGCAGCTCGGCGTCGAGCCCGAGCTTCGCCAGCCACGTGTGATCGGCGTCGAAAACCTGTGGGGGTGCATTTATTCGGTTCACCCCTCTGAGCAGGGCATTCGGACCTGGCTCAGAACTTGGACTCCGCCTGTCCCGGCGAAGCAGTCGGGGACCCTCGGGACCGCACCCATGGAAGC
>JALYMB010000057.1 GCA_030773935.1 Actinomycetota bacterium
TCTGGGCCCTGGCGCGGCGGCGGCGGCGCGGGTCCTCCAGATCCTCCAGCTCCCTCCACGAGACGCCGGCCGATCCCACCTCTGCGGACAGGGCTTCGCGCAACCAACGCCGCTCGCGACGTCGAGCCAGCGTGACCGCGATCGTCACGAAGGCCAGGAGCGGCAGGCCCTTCACGGCCGTCGCGAGCGGTATCACTAGGAAGTCGGCGCCCGTCCACGGGTAGGCGGGGAACAGGTCCAGGAAGGGCGAGTTCCACAGGAAGTGGCCGAACATCGCGGCCGCCGTCAGTCCGCCGGCCACCCACAGCCTGCGCGCGAGCGGCGTATCGTCGCGACGCGACACCACGTAGCCGATCCCCATCCCCACCAACCCCGTGTACAGGACGTGGGAGTACAGCCCGCTCGCCAGCACCCGCAGGAAGAATCCCTGCAGCACACCACCGGGTCTGCCGCCGAACACGGCCATGAAGTAGAAGACGTCCTCGACGACCGCGAACCCGAGGCCCACGAGCGCCCCGTACACGAAGCCGTCCATCATGTCGTCGATCTCGCTGCGCGCGATCAGATAGATCAGCACGACTCCCAGGCCCTTCAGAGACTCCTCCACGAAGGGAGCGGTGAGCGCCGCGGTCCATTTCGCCGCGAACGCGGGACCGCCGAGATCGGCGACGACCAGACCCCAGCCCCCATTGGCCACGCCCGCGAGGGTGGTGGCTGCTACACCGCCCCAGAGCACGGCGGCGATCAACAGTGAGGTGGGTTCGCGTTCGTACAGGTCCAGGATCAGCACGATCGCGACGACGGGAGCCGCGTACAGCACCATCAGCCCCCATGAAAGAGCCCAGCCCTCGGGAGAGATCTGCCGGAACACGCCCTGCTGTTCCAGGGTGGACCAGCCCGTCAGCAGCACGATGGCGGCGTACAGCCAGAACGCAGGCTGACGGAACTGGAACACGGAAGTGTGATGCAGCGGGTGGCGGCGAGGTACGGCAGCCCTCACGGGAACGTCGCTCCCTCCTCCATCGCGTGCACGTCGTCCAGCACGAACCGCAGCTGGCCCTGCGGCGCCCAGCCATCGAAGACGACACCGACTCCCGACGGCGCGGCCGCGGTCGTGACCTCCCCTTCGATCGGCACGCCGCTCTGATCGAACACACCGACGTAGCTGAAGCGCGCACCGGTGACGCCGCCGGCCAGCCGTACGGCCTGCAGATCCGGGGAGACCGTGAGCGGGCCGCTCGCCCCCGCCTCCAGCGACTCCACCACGTAGGTCCGGGCCACCGCCGCCGCATCCCCGCCGGCGGGGCCGGCGATCACGTCGAAGGTCCCGGCGCCACGCGTGAACCGCGAAGCGGTACCGCCGGGCGTCCCGAGATCGTGCACCAACAGCCAGCCGGGCGCGGGGACCACCGTGACCGCGCCGGCCACCGTGCGCGTCTGGCTCGCCGGAGTGGACAGCGCGCCGGCGGTCACGTAGCCGCCGAGCACGACCGCGACGATGACCGAGGCCACCGCGAGAGCGGGAAGCCACCGGCGCTCCCGACGCATCGTTCGAGTGGCCGCGTCGGGACGCGGCGGCGGCGCGGACGAGCGGTGCGGTGACGTCTCCATGGGCAGCCCCCGACCGGGAAGCGCCCGGTCAGCGCAGAGGCTACCGCGGTGCGGGAGCGTCTCAGGCGGCGGAGAGCAGCCGGTTCAGCCGGGTCAGGAGCAGGGGATGACGCAGGAGGCCACGCACGCGTAGCCGCCCGCGCAGCAGGGACGCGATGACCGTCCGCCCGCGTGCGGTGAGGACGTCGGGCAGTGCCAGACGCAGCGGCACCGCCGCCAGTTCCAACAGCCGGAGAGAGTCCGTCGACACGCCCAGCTGCGGATGCGGGTCGGTGCCGTTCACGATCTCCACCTCACCGTGGCCGATCCGGAGCGTCACGCCGACACCGGCGTCGGTCGCGGTGAGCGTGACGACGGCCGGGCGCAACAGGCGGCGGCGCGCGGGATCCCTGGTCAGGTTCTGCTCGATGAGGGTTGCCAGCATCCCGGCGAGGCCGTTCGGCTCGGCGTCGCCGACGGTCACGCTCACGGCACCAGCAGGACCTTCGTGGCCTCGCGGCGGTCGAACAGCTCGTAGCCGCGCGCAGCCTCCTCCAACGGCAGCCGGTGCGAGACCAGCGGCATGGGGTCCAACCGCCCGGCGGCGAGCTCGGCCATTGCGTCCTCCCACCACGCGTGGACGGGACAGACGCCGCTGAACCGAAGATCGATCGCTCGTGCCCACCACACGCCCAGCTGCATGGGGACCGTCTCGCCCATGTACATACCGACCACCACGACCGTGGCGCCGCGGCGAGCCACGTCGGCCGCGGTCTCGAACGCGTCCGGATGCCCCACGGCCTCCACCACGACATCCGCCCCACGGCCACCGGTGGCCTCGGCCACGGCCGTGACCGGGTGACGCGCCCTGACGTCGATGGGCAGGGCACCCGCCGCCGCCGCCAGGGCGAGGCGCGCCGGGTCGCGGTCCAGGGCCAGCACCTGCCGCGGGTTCCGCGTCAACGCCGCCTGCACGGTGCAGTACCCGACCGGCCCGACCCCCACCACCGCGACCGTGTCCTCCTGCCGGATGCCTGCGATCGAGGCCGCGTACCAGCCCGTGGTGAGGACATCGCCCACGAACAGCGCCGCCTCGTCGGTGACGCCCCCGGGCACGGCCAGCAGGTTCACGTCGGCGGTCGGCACGCGCAGCCGCTCGGCCTGAGCCCCGGCCAGACCGCCGCCGAACGCGCCGGCGCCCAGGTTGCGGAAGTCCTCGCAGAGCTGGGTCTGCCCACGTTCGCAGAACCAGCATGCGCCGCAGACGATGTCGAAGGCCACCACCACACGATCGCCGGGCGCGAACCGCGTGACGCCGGCGCCGGTCTCCTCCACCACGCCGACGGCCTCGTGGCCGATGCTCTCGCCCGGGGACATGGGCGCCTTCCCGTGGAAGAAGTGCAGGTCCGAGCCGCAGATCGCGGAGCACGTGAGCCGCAGCACGGCGTCACCTGCCTCCTCCACGTGGGGATCGGGCACGTCGTCCACTCGCACCCGGCCCACGCCGTCGAAGACGACCGCGCGCACCTAGACCTCGTCGGGGAACTCGGTCGGGATCTGCTGCGTGAGCTCCACGAGTTCGCTCGCCGAACGAACCTCCCGCACGATCGTCGGCAGGTCGCCCTGCACCTTCAGCTTCCCCTGCATCATGCCCTTGATCGGATCGAGCTCGCCGGTCACGACCTCCTTCCATCGCGAGTACGGAGCGCGGATCACGTACGCGGCGGCTCGACCTCGCTCCGGCGCGACCACCCCGCCGCTCCGGCACTCCCCGTGCCAGAGGTCGAGCAGCCCCCACACCTCCTCAGGCAGACCACGGTCCGGCTCCGCCTCGATCAGGAAGGCGATGTCCCCTTCCCAACCCGCTGCAGCATCGCGATACGCGGCGGAGCTGCCGATCCGTTCCACCAGGGCCTGGAACCAGGCGTCGGTCGGGAACGCGACCACGCCTCAGAACACCTTGAGGACGGTCAGCACCGTCACCAGGTTGAAGGCGGCGTGCGCCGCGACGTTGGCTCCCAGCGTCCCTCGCCACTCGTACATGGCGGCCAGGCACACGCCGAAGCTGGCGATGGCGATCTGCAGCATCAGGTTCGCGGCCAGACCTCCCGCGCCCGAGTGCAGCCGAGCGAACAGCACCGCCGAGCCGAGCGCGCCGATCCAGAACCCGTACCGATCGCGCAAGGTCCGGTAGAACAGGCCCCGGAAGAAGAACTCCTCGACCACCGGTGCGACGACCACCACGGCCAGCACGAACACGACCGCCTCCCACCCGTGGATGCCCGTGCCCACCTGCTCCGCCGGCGTCACGTCGTGGTGCACGATCGCGCGGAAGAGCGGCTCCAGCACGAACGCCACGAGGATCCCCAACGCGAACGTCGCGGCGATGCCGATCGCCGCGCCGATCCCCAGCTCGCGCGGCAGCTCGCGGAGCGTCGGCAGGCGCACGATCCTCTGCCATCCCCGGTGCCGCCACGAGAGATAGCCCACCAGCAGCAGCAGACCGCAGATCTGGCCGACACCGTTCGCCAGGAAGTCGACGCCGTCCAGCCGCCCCGTGCTGGTGGGATTCTGATGGAAGGCCAGGTACACCGCGAGGGCGGGCACCGCTCCCAGGAGCAGGGCGCCCAGACCCACCAGCATGATCTCCCACCACCGCCAGGTGGCCTTCGGGGGAGCGTCGGCGTCGATCCGGGCGCCGACGGGCGGCGGCGGCAGGTCAGGCCGGGGCGGGAGGAGATCGCTCACGTCGTCACCATCATCCACGGTCGATCGCGCAGCGACACGAACAGCAGCCCCCCCAATGCCGTTCCGAAGCCCAGGCCCAGCGCTGCCGCGCCCGTGTCGTTCGCGACGTAGGCAACCACGCTTCCCCACAGGATCGTGAGCAGCGCCTCACGCCAGCCCGGGTGCTGCGCGAACGAGGCGCGGACGGGGTCGGCGGGATACAGCACCGCGAGCAGGGTCGCCGGCACCCCGATCACCGGCACGATCGCGAACGGGTTCCGCGCGATCAGGTCGATCCCCGTCCGCAGCCGGTGCGCGACGGTGGGCAGCACCCCGTCGCCCTGCCCTTCGACGAAGTTCGTGATGTGCGTGGGGAGCCCGGGCAGGACCCGGTTCAGGAGCAGGACGACCACGAGGCCCGCCCCCGCGGCGGCGAGGCAGGCCAGCCCGGTCGGGATCACACCCCGCCCGTCCCCCAGCCCCCACCACAACCC
>JALYMB010000058.1 GCA_030773935.1 Actinomycetota bacterium
TAGCTACTCCGGGAACGGCGGCGTGGCGTCGCGGATCCGCACGTACCACTCGGTGTACTCGGTCGCGCGGCCGTCGTCGGCCAGCCGGATCACCCACAGGTTCCCGTAACTCCTGGGTGGTTCGTGGTTCACGTAGTCCGTCCAGCCGCGGACGAACCCGAGGTCGCCGTCCATCGCCAGGATCTCCCAGCGGAACGTGTACTCCTCGGGTTCGTCCTTGCGGTCCAACCACTGCTCGACGATCTCGCCTTGACCGGACCACGGCGCCGCGTGCGGCTCCGTGTAGTACCGCGCGTCCTCGGTGAAGAGCGCGCGGATGTCGTCGGGGTCGTTCGAACTCCAGGCCTTGACGTACCCCTCGACCCAGCCAGCCAGTTGATGGCGCGTACTCAGATCGGCGGCATCTCCCCGATGTTGAGGACGTTGTCCTCGCTGTCCTTGAACCAGGCCGACCGCATCCCCTCGAATTCGGCGACGCCCTCGACGGTCTTCAGGTTCGGCATGTCGTACTCCTCGAAGGTGACGCCGCGAGCGCGGAGCTCGGCCATCTCCTTGTCGAGGTCCTTCACGTTCCAACCGGCGATCGTGTGCTTGCCCGTGCCTGCGAACTCGGTCTGGTACAGCAGGAACACCGTGCCGTCCCCGCACTTGTAGAGACCGTTGCCCCCCGGCATCTCCATGCTGGGCGTAAGCCCCAGCTTCTCCTCGTACCACGCCTTCGCCCGCGCGAAATCGGCCGCCGGGATCGACGCGAAGACCTGACCTTCCTGCAGCATGACCTTCCCCCTTCTGTCCGGGTCTCGGACCGTGCATCGTCCACCCGGGCGGGTGCAGAGGTCAATCTGAGGTCGATACGAGGTCGATCCGGGGTCACGCCAGGTCGGCGAGGGCCTCGGCCACCGGCTTCCGGATACCGGTCACGAAGGGGATCTCCACCTTCGTGAACAGGCGGGCCTTGGCCTCGCGCAGCCGGCGGATGCAGTCCACGAGCATGTCGGCCCGGTCGGCCTCGAAGCACAGGATCCACTCCCAGTCGCCCAGACCGAACGCGCTGGTGGTGTTCGCGAGGACCTCGGGGAACTCGCGGCCGGCGGTTCCGTGCTCGGCCAGCATCGCCCCGCGTTCCTCCTTCGGCAGCAGGTACCACTCGGGCGTGCGCACGAACGGGTACACGCACGCGAACGCCTTCGGCGGCGTGCCCTTCACGAACGCGGGCGCGTGATCGGGCGTGAACTCCGCCGGCTTCACCGTGCCCATGAACGTCCAGGTCAGATCCAGCAGGCGGCCGGCAAGGGTCCGGCGGAACGCCACCAGGAAGTTCTGCACGTCCTGGGGCGAGGAGCCCACGAGCCAGAGCATCAGGTCGGCGTCGGCGCGGAACCCGACCGTGGAATACGTGCCCCTGACGTCCACGCGCCCCTCCCAGTCCTTGTAGAGGTTCTCCACCTCCTGGGTCACCTCGGCGAGCTCCTCGGAGTCGAGGCTGCGGAAGTCGTCGGTCGCCATGAAGACTGGGTACAGGGTGTAGATCGAGTCGTTCATCGAACCGTCTCCTTGGTCGCGGCGAGGTGGGCGCCGGCCGCGGTGGCCGTCTCGCCCGCCCCGCGCACGCAGTCGGGGATGCCCACGCCGTCGTAGGCGGAGCCCGTCACGAAGATACCCTCGGGCAGTCCGGAGCGGATCCGAGCAACGCGTTCGAGGTGGCCGACCTCGTACTGCGGCATCGCCCGGTGCCAGCGGACGACACCCGTGTGTTCGGCCTGGTCCGGTAGCGGCAGCAGCGCTGCGAGGTGTCGTTCACAGGCAGCGACCAGCTCGTCGTCGGGGGCGTCCACGACGTCGTCGTCGCCGGCCGAGCCGACGTAGCACCGCACCACCGCGCGCGTGCCGAACGCCTCGCGGGGCCACTTGCTGCTCAGCCACGTGCATGCCGTCATGGGGGCACGGCCCCTTGGCACCACGAACCCGGTCCCGTCGGGCAACGACGGCTGTGTCCCCTCCGGGTACACCAGGAAGATCACCGCGGTGGACGCGTACGGGACGCTCGCGAGGTCGGCGGCGGCGGAAGGAGCGATCTCCGCGAGGAGGTCGGCCGCCGCCCGGGCGTCCGTTCCCACGATCACCACATCCGCCGGCAGACGTGCGCCCGTCGCGGTGAGGACCTCGTAGGCGTCGCCGGTCCGCTCGATCGCCGTGACGCGGCTCGCCGCGCGGACGACCCCGGGACCCAAGCGCTGCGCCAGCCGATCGGTGAAGGTCGCGGTTCCGCCGCGCAGGGTCAGGAACATGGGCCCGGCCTCCGAACCCGCGGTCCGGCGAGCTGCCTGCGACCCGCGGATCAAGCTGCCCTGGGAGGACTCCCACCGTGCGAGCTCGGGGAAGGTCGCGCGCGTGCTGAGC
>JALYMB010000059.1 GCA_030773935.1 Actinomycetota bacterium
CGACCTCGACGTCGTCGTCCGCAAGACCGTGGTGTTCGGTTTGGTCGCAGCGTTCATCACGGCCGTGTACGCGCTGGTCGTCGGCGGCATCGGAGCGCTCGTCGGCGCCAAGGGAAACACGATCCTCTCCTTCGCCGCGGCCGCACTTCTCGCGGTCGCGTTCCAACCCGCCCGCGACCGCGCGCGGCGCCTTGCCGACCGGCTCGTCTACGGCAAGCGGGCCACGCCGTACGAAGTGCTCGCGGAGTTCGCCGAGCGCATGAGCGAGAGCTACGCCACCGAGGACGTCCTGCCGCGCATGGCGGAGATCCTGCGAGCCGGCACCGGAGCGTCATCGGCCGGGGTGTGGCTCCGGGTTGGGTCGACGCTGCGACCGGAGGCCACCGCGGGGGAGACGCTCGAACGCGAGCCCGCAACGGTCGCCCGCGACCCCCTGCCCGATCTCCCCGGTGAACATGCCGTCGAGGTCCGGCACCGGGGCGAGCTGCTCGGCGCGCTCTCGGTACGGATGCCGGCGTCCGACCCGATGAATCCCGCCAAGGAGAAGCTCGTACGAGACCTCGCGGCGCAGGCGGGACTCGTGCTGCGCAACGTGCGGCTGATCGAGGAGCTCCGCGCCTCTCGCCAGCGCCTGGTCGCCGCGCAGGATGAGGAGCGGCGCAAGATCGAGCGCAACCTGCACGACGGGGCCCAGCAGCAGCTCGTGGCGCTCTCGGTGAAGCTCCGGCTCTCCGAGCAGCTCGCCGGGCGCGACCCTGCAAAGGCCAAGGAGATGCTGGCTGCCCTGCAGACCGACACCAGCGATGCGCTCGAGAACCTGCGAGATCTCGCGCGCGGGATCTACCCCCCGCTCCTCGCGGACCAAGGGCTCGGCGCCGCGCTCGCGGCACAGGCGCGCAAGTCGCCCGTCCCCACCGAGGTCGAGGCGGACGACTTCGGCCGCTACCCACCGGACATCGAGGCCACCATCTACTTCTGCACGCTCGAGGCGCTGCAGAACGTGGCGAAGTATGCGGGCGCCACGCGAGCGAACGTGCGACTCGGCCGCGACGACGGGCACCTCACGTTCGAGATCGCCGACGACGGCACCGGCTTCGATCCGGGATCGACCGGGTACGGCACGGGCCTCCAAGGGATGGCCGACCGCCTGGAAGCAGCCGGAGGTTCGCTCGCGGTGCGATCGGCTCCGGGTGAGGGCACCGAGGTCACCGGCCGGGTCCCCGTCTCGCTGACGGGAGGCCGAGCGTGAACGCCCGATCGAGAGCGTTCCTCGGCTGGGGGTTGGTAGGCCTCGGCATCTTCGCCGTGGTCGGGTCCCTCCCCTTCGTGATCGCCGACTCACGCGTCTTCGACAACTGGCTGAACCCACTCGGGATCGGCATCGTCGTCATCGGCCTGGTCTGGCTGGTGACAGGGGCGATGATCGTCGCTCGCCAGCCGGGCAACTGGGCGGGATGGATCTTTTGCATCATCGGCCTCGCGGTGCCGTTCGCGACGTCCGCACAATCGATCGCGGTCTACGGCCTGAGGGTGAACCTCGGCTCGGTTCCCGTCGTAGGAGTCTTCGCTTGGGTGGCGGAGTTCGGGCTCTACCCGCTGGCCCTCATCCCATTGCTCTTCCTCCTCTTCCCCGATGGAAGAACCCCGAGCCGCCGCTGGCGACTGGCGGTCTTCGGTCTGCTCGGCGCCACAGGGGCCGCGATCCTCGGCTACGTCGTTCGGCCAGGGCCGTTCAACAACCTCCGCGACTACGTGCCCGGCTACCAGAACCCTCTCGGGGTCGAGTCGCTCCGTGGGATCGCGAACGCGATGATCGGGCTGGGGGCCGTCGTCGCCCTGGTATGTGGATTCCTCTCGGTGCTTGCGATCCGAGGCCGGTTCAAACGGTCGACGGGGGACGGGCGGCAGCAGATGCGATGGCTGGCCTTCGTCGGCGGCGTCGCCGGTGCGCTCTTCGTGCTCACGGTCCTCGCCGGCTTCGTTGCGAACAAGGGCGGACTCCCGTTGTTCCCCGTGTTCGGCGGGCTCACGTTCGCGACGATCGCGCTCGGCGTCCCCGCGGCGTACGGGATCGCGATCTTCCGGTACCGGCTCTACGACCTCGACCTGGTGATCCGCAAGACAGTGGTCTTCGGCGTGCTGGCCGTGTTCATCACGGCGGTCTACGCGCTGGTGGTGGGGGGCATCGGAGCGATCGTCGGCTCGAGGTCGAGCACGGTGTTGTCGTTCGCGGCGGCGGCGGTGCTGGCCGTCGCGTTCCAACCCGTCCGAGATCGAGCGCGGCGGTTCGCCGACCGCGTCGTGTACGGCAAACGGGCGACACCTTACGAGGTCCTCGCCGAGTTCTCCGATCGGATGAGCGAGACCTACGCGACGGACGACGTGCTCCCCCGGATGGCGCACGTTCTCGGGAGCGGGACTGGCGCGCTCAGCGCACGGGTCTGGCTCCGGGTGGGGGGCGAGCTGCGGTCCGCGGCCTCCACCAACGAGACGGCCTCGAAGCCGATGAGGATCGCGGGCGATGAGCTGGCCGACTTCCCTCCAGGAGAGCAGGCCTTCGAGGTGCGCCACCACGGCGAGCTGCTCGGCGCGCTCTCGGTCATCATGCCCGCGGCCGACCCGATGAACCCGGCGAAGGACAAGCTCGTGCGCGACCTCGCGGCGCCGGCCGGGCTGGTCCTGCGCAACGTCCGGCTGA
>JALYMB010000060.1 GCA_030773935.1 Actinomycetota bacterium
ACCGAACCCCCCCCGAGCTCTCCGCCGACATCATGGACCGGGGGATCGTGCTCACCGGCGGCGGAGCGCTCCTGCGCGGCCTCGACAAGCGGCTGCGTCACGAGACCGGCATGCCCGTGCGGATCGCCGATGCACCGCTGCAGGCGGTCGTGCTGGGCTCGGGGAAGTGCCTGGAGGAGTTCGAGGTCCTGCAGCGTGTCCTGGTGAGCCCCTCTCGCCGGTAGGGCGGCTGCCGTGGTCGTCCGCTCGAAGCCCCGCAGCACGCGGCTCCTGCTAGTCGTTCTCGTGTCCCTGTCGCTGGCCGTCATCACGGTCGATTACCGCCAGGGACCGGACGGCCCCCTCGCCGGCCTGGGCCGAACCTCGCTGTCGCTGATGGCTCCGCTCCAGCGCGCCGTCACGAACGCCACCCGCCCGGTCGGTGACTTCTTCGTCAGCATCGCGCACCTGCCGTCCCTGTCGCGGGAGAACCGCGATCTGAAGGAGGAGGTGGCGGGCATGCGCACCGACATCAACGGGCGCACTGCTCTGGAGAGCGAGCTGAACCGGCTCCGGCAGCTCCTCGATCTCACGAACAGCACCGAGTTCCCGCTCGTGAACGCGCTGGTGATCGGCAACGGGGTGTCGAACTTCGAGAACGTCATCACGATCGACCGCGGGTACGCGGACGGCATCGCGGTGGACATGCCGGTGGTGACCGGCGGCGACACCGGCGCGAGGCTCGTGGGCCGGGTGATCGCGGTCGCGTCCAACGCCGCCAACGTGATGCTGATCACGGACCGCGACGCCGCCACGGCCGCGCGGCTGGTGGACACCCGTCAGGCGGGCCTGCTGGAAGGGCAGGGCGACGCCGACATGGTGATGAGCTTCCTGAAGGAGGACGTCGCGGTCGAACCGGGCGCCGTGGTGGAGACGAACGGGTACGAGAACGGGCTGTACCCACCCGGCATCACGATCGGAGAGGTGTCCAGGTTCGTGCCGGCGACCAGCACCACCGAGCTCTACGTCACCGTGCGTCCGGCCGTGGACTTCAGCACCCTGGACTACGTCGCCGTCGTGTTGAAGCCGGCGATCGACACCAGCGCCCTGGGCGGGGGCCAGCCCTAACGTGGTGCGCCGCACGCTCGCGATCGCGGCGATCATGGTCACGGCGCTCCTGCTCCAGTCCACGGTGTTCTCGCAGATCCGTCTCCTGGGAGCCAAGCCCGAGCTCATGTACCTCATCGTGATCGTCCTGGCCATCATCGAGGGTCCGGCGGAGGGAGCGGCCGTCGGGTTCGCCGGTGGGATGTTCCAGGACTTCTTCCTGAACGAACCCAAGGGGATCACCGCGCTCACCCTCACGCTGCTGGGCTACACGGTGGGTCTCGCGCGCCAGTACATCGTGTCGCCCTCGCCGCTGCTGCCCACCATGATGGTGGCGGGCGCCACCTTCGCCGGTGTACTGTTCTACGAGATCGTGGCGTTCCTGCTGGGGACGCTCGAGGTCGACATCGTCTTCTTCCTGCGGATCGCGGTGTTCTCCGCGTTGTACACCGCCCTGCTCACGCCGCTCGTCTATCCGCTGCTGCGCCGGGTGTTCGAGGGCTCGCGGCGCCGACGGGTGGTGAGGTTCTGACCGAGAAGGCGTCGTCGCGGTTGAAGCTCTTGGCGCTGCTGGTGGCCATGATGTTCGCGGCCCTCACCGCGCGTCTGTGGTACCTCCAGGTGCTGGCCACCCAGACCTACGCCCGCATCGCGAACAACGCCACCTTCCACTGGCTGCAGGTGGAGCCGGAGCGCGGCCGCATCCTAGACGCGAACGGCGACCCGCTGGTGGACAACCGCGAGAGTCGGGTGGTCACGGTCCAGCAACAGCTGCTCGGCGACGACGCCGAGGGTGTGCTGTTCCGACTTGCCCAGCACCTGAACGTGCCGGAGGCCGACATCGTCGCCCGGTACGACGATCCGCAGTACTACGACTACCAGCGGGTTCCGGTGGCCGTGGACGTGAGCTTGGAGGACATCCTCTACATCGCCGAGCACGCCAAGCAGTTCCCGGGGGTGAGCTGGGACCAGCAGACGGTGCGCCGCTATCCCGACGGCGAGCTGGCCGCGCACGTGCTGGGCCAGGTTGGGCTAATCAGCGGGGCGCAGGTGAACGACCCCGCGTTCGCCGACTACGGCACGAGCGACACGGTCGGCAAGACCGGACTGGAGGCGACCTACGAGCGCTTCCTGCACGGCACGCCCGGCACCAACAAGATCGTGGTGGACCCGGCCGGGAAGTTGCTGGACGAGCTCGGCGGCCGGTTGCCGGTGCCCGGGTACGACGTGAAGCTCTACCTCGACGCCAAGCTCCAGGCGAAGGTGGAGCGGGACCTGCTCGCCGGCCTCGAACGCGCCCGTTCGATCCCCGATGAGGACACGACCAACGCGGTCACGAACTTCGTCGCGAACGCCGGCGCCGTGGTGGTGATGGATCCCAAGACGGGCGGCGTGGAGGCCTCCGCCTCGTGGCCCACCTACGACCCGTCCCTGTTCGTCAAGGGCATGTCGAACAAGGAGTTCAACCAGCGGTTCAGGAACCCGTCGGCGGGCGACCCGCTGTTCGATCGAGCGACGCAGGGGGCGTATGCGCCGGGATCCACGTTCAAGCCGTTCGTGGCGCTCGCGGCCCTCGACAACGGCGTCACGTCCCCGGGGTCCTACACGGACTGCCCGTCGAGCTGGGCCTACCGCCTCGACCCCGAGCACCCGTTCAACAACTGGTCAAGCTACGACCAGGGGTTGCTGTCGATCCCGCAGGCGCTGACGGTCTCGTGCGACACGGTCTTCTACCAGTGGGGCGGTGAGTTCTACGACCGCTGGAAGGCCAACCAGCTCGGCGCCGGCAGCGAGCCGCTGCAGCGCGACCTGAAGGGGTTCGGGTTCGGGCACGAGCCCGGGATCGACCTGCCGAGCCAGGCCGGCGGGTTCATCCCGACGGCCGCATGGAAGGAGCAACAGCACGAGCAGCACCCCAGGGACTTCCCCTACGGCTGGCTGCCGGGCGACGACATCCTCATGTCGATCGGCCAGGGGTACGTATTGACGAGCCCGCTGCAGCTTGCCTCCGCGTACGCCGCCATCGTCGACGGCGGCCGGCTGTGCGCCCCCCGGCTGGCGGAGCAGATCCAGACCTCCGACGGCAAGCGCGTCCAGAAGATCGGCGGCCAGGGGTGCCGCAAGCTCCCGTACTCCCAACAGGAGCTCGACGTGATCCAGCAGGGGTTGGCGCAGGTGGTCCAGCCGGGCGACGGCACGGCGTCTGCCGCCTTCGCCGGCTTCCCCTTCGATCAGGTGCCGGTGATGGGCAAGACCGGAACGGCGGAGCGTCCCGGGTTCACGACCGTCGCCGGTCAGACGCAGGGCCAGGACACCTCGTGGTTCGCGGCGATCGTGGGCCCGCCGGGCGACCAGCACGTGATCGTCGCGATGGTCGAGCAGGGCGGCCACGGGTCCACGACCGCGGCGCCGCTCGTGCGGTCCATCATCGAGGACATGTACCACCTGGGCGACACCGGCGTGGCCGGCACGGTGGCGACGGACTGATGGATCTCATCGCGGGACGCGTCTGGGCGGACGAACGCCGGCCGATCCGGCACCTCGACCCGGTGCTGCTCGTGACGTCGATGCTGCTGTCCGTCGTGGGGTTGTTCCTGGTGTACTCCGCCACGAACCGCTCGCTGCGCACGCTGCGGCTCGACCCCGGCCAGTTCGTGAAGAAGCAGTTCACCGCCCTGGTCCTGGGATTCGTGCTGCTGGTGCTGGTGGCCGCGTTCGACTACCGGTTCTACAAGGTGTACGCGGGCTTCATCTACGCGGCCACGGTGGTGGCGCTCGTCCTGGTCCAGACCCCGTTGGGCGCCAGCCCCTCCGGCGCGCAGCGCTGGTTCACGTTCGGCGGCTTCCAGCTCACGCCCTCGGAGTTCGCGAAGATCGCGCTCGCGTTGATGCTGGCCGCGGTGCTGTCGGAGCTGCGTGCCGCGGAGCCGGCCTTGAGCGACGTGCTGCGCGTGACGATGATCGCGGCCGTTCCGATGGGGCTCGTGTTCATCCAGCCGGACATCGGGACGACGATCGTCCTGGTGGCGATCCTCGTCGGCACCCTCGTCGTGGCCGGTACGCGCCCGCGGCACCTGGCCACGCTGGCTCTCGCGTCCATCGTGCTGCTGTTCGGCGCCTTCCAGCTCAACGTGATCAAGGGGTACCAGCTCGACCGGATCCATGCCTTCCTGGACAGCGGGAACGACTCGCAGGGCGCGAACTACAACCGCAACCAGGCGGAGATCGCGATCGGCTCGGGCGGTCTCGTCGGGCAGGGGTACCTGAGCGGGCGGCTCACGAACCTGGACTTCGTTCCCGAGCAGCACACCGACTTCATCTTCACGGTGGCGGGGGAGGAGTTCGGCTTCGTCGGGGCCGCCTTCATCCTGGCGCTGTTCGCGATCCTGATGTGGCGCGCGATCCGGATCGCCTACCTGTCCAAGGACGCGTTCGGCACTTACGTGGCCTCCGGTATCGCGGCGATGTTCGCGATCCAGATGTTCGTGAACGTGGGGATGGTGATCGGGATCATGCCGATCACCGGGATCCCGCTGCCGTTCGTGAGCTACGGCGGCAGCTCCATGCTGGCCAACTTCATTGCCGTGGGGTTGCTGCTGAACATCCACATGCGCCGCTTCACCTGAGCTCGGTCCGCCCCGAGGAGGCAGCTTCAACCGGCCGGGGCCAGGCGCCACAGGAACGTCGTGCCGCCCGGGCCCGGAGATTCCAGGGTCACGTCGCCGTCCATGGCCCGGGCCGACATGCGGGCGATCGTGAGACCGAGTCCCGCGCCCTGGTGGGTCCGGCTGTTGAGCGCCTCGG
>JALYMB010000061.1 GCA_030773935.1 Actinomycetota bacterium
GATGTTGTCGTTGCGGTTGAGGATCAGGAGGTGGTTGACCGGTCCGATCTCGCGCGGGTCGCGCCAGATGCCGAGCGACGCCATCGTGAAGGTGGCGCGACCGTTTTTCGTGTAGGTCGTGTCGAAGAAGTCGACCGGGCCGCCATCCTCCTTCTGCGACACATTCTCGAGGTATGCGTCCGGCTTGGTGACGGCACCGTGAATGGCCGGCTCGTGCCGCGGGTCGAGGCCAAAGGTCTTCGCGAAGCAGCCATTCTCGGTGCCCACCACCTTGCCACCCGGGAAGAGGCCGATGAAGTCGTCCTGGACGGGCTGACTCCCGTTCTGTCGGGTGAACGTGGTTGTGGTCTTGCCGGTCCCCGAGAGACCGATGATCAGCATCACCTGCTCGCCGCGGTCTGTGGGGACCACCTTGCATCCGGCGTGCATGGCGAGCCCACCCGCGCCGTACACCTGCGCGTTCCACATTCGCAGGCCGCCCTTCTTCGACTCACCGAAGTAATCGGAGTTGAAGACGCGACTGATTCCGGCGTCGAGATCCACGGTTATGAGCCGATCATCCGGGTAGTCGGGCATCGGCACATTGGGCGTGTAGATCATCACCAGCTCCGGCTCCCAGGCGGCAGACGGCGCATCCGGCGGGAAGTACAGCTGGCGCTGCATTCCGGCGATGTTCGCGTTCGCCTCTTCGATGTAGAGGCGCGCCCTCGCCTGGGTGGCCGGATCGTTGCCGATGTACCCGTCCACGACGAGCATCTCTCGCTCGGCGATGTACTCCGCCTGCAGGGCGGCCACTCGGGCGCCCTCCTCGCGCGTGATGCTCTTACCGGTGGTCACCGACGGATCGTCCGTCACGAGATAGGTGGATCCGGAGGATCGGCTGGTGACCCGGGTCTGGACGTTGTAGTTGCCGAAGCTCGTCAGTCGCGCCTGTGGCATCCGGGCCGTCAGCTCCTGGAGCTCCTCAGGCGACGGGTTATAGCGGACCGACCGGGCGGCCGGTAACCGCGCGCCCTTCGGTCCCAGCGGGGCCTTGGACGCGGCGGTATCGGTGGCGATGCTCATCGGGTGAGGTGGTCTCCTCCTGCATTGACAACGGACGCGGCGGTCCGAGATGGACGCTGATTCGCGAGGGTGGGACCCACATCCTACCAATTCTTCAGCCGAAACCTCTTCGCGTCGGGCGCCCCCACGGCGGCATGAGATGGGCTGCTGCCGGCTGTGCGGTGAGCCATCATGCGGCCGTGCAGGCGCGATCACCCGGTCCTGATCCCGAGCGGCAGCGACTCGGCGAGCTGGCGTGGCGGCGCTGGGGACCGTACCTGGCGGAGCGTCAATGGGGGACCGTTCGCGAGGATTACTCGGCCGAGGGCGACCCGTGGCGGTCGTTTCCGTTCGATCATGCGCGGTCGCGCGCGTTTCGCTGGGGGGAGGACGGCCTCTTTGGCCTGTCCGATGACGGCGGCCGCCTGTGTCTGGCTCTCGCGCTCTGGAACGGGGCCGACCCGATCCTCAAGGAGCGCCTCTTCGGCCTGTCCGGCCCGGAGGGGAACCACGGCGAGGACGTCAAGGAGGTCTATTGGTATCTGGATGCCACCCCCACGGCCTCGTACCTCCGGGCGCGCTACCGATATCCGCAGCGCGAGTTTCCGTACGAGGCACTTCGTGCCGGGAACGCGAGCCGCACCCGCGACGACCCTGAGCTGGAGCTGACCGAAACCGGGGTCTTCGACGGCGACCGCTATTTCGACGTCGAGTGGGAGCTCGGAAAGGCCGAGCCAGAGGATCTGGTGCTGCGCATCACGGTAACGAATCGCGGGCCGGACGCGGCTCCCATCCACCTTGTCCCAAACCTGTGGTATCGCAACACGTGGGCCTGGGGCCGGGAGAGTGCACGGCCCGAGATCCACCGTGCCGGGCGCGAGCGCCTGCGCGCGGAGCATCCGCGGATGGGCATCTTCTGGCTCAGCGCGGAAGCGATGGGCCCGGGCGACCCCGAGGTTCTGCTCTGCGATAACGAGTCAAACGCCGAGCGGTTGTGGGGCGTCAGCTCGCGCTCCGCGTCGTCGAAGGACGCCATCGGTGACGCCGTGGTGGCGGACGACCGGTCCAGGCTCCTTCCTGCCGACGCCGCGGCCACCAAGGCCGCGTTCCACTATGCGTGGACCCTCGCCGCCGGGGAATCGCGGGC
>JALYMB010000062.1 GCA_030773935.1 Actinomycetota bacterium
GTGCAATTGAGGCCGTAGACGCCGGGCGGGATCGGCCGGACGATCTCGCTGGTACCCCTCGGTGCGTTGTCGCCGCCGAAGTCCTGGATCTGCAGGCCGAGGTCCGTTCCAGTCGTGTTGTCGACCACGATGTGCACCCCGTCGGGCTGCGGTTGCACGATCGGCGTCGAGATCTGCGTCCCGGAGTCCGTGCAACTCACCCGGGCCACGGACGGCAGCGGCTCCTCGACGGTGGGAGAAGGCCCCTCGGAGGTCGGCACGAAGTGGACGGGCACGCCGGCTACCGCGACGGGCGCGTTTCCGATCACGTGCGGGAGGAAGGCATCGAACGGATCGTCCTGCTGGGAACCGGCGGGCTGGATGGCGACGAACACGTAGCCGTCGACGGCCGCGTTGAGATTGGCCCCGTTCGGGTCCGTGCCACCGCCGGCGCTCGTCTGTCCGGGAGCGCAGCTCTGCGTGAAGCTCAAGTCCGCCGCGGTGAAGCTGACGCCTGTGGCCGTGTCGTCGGAGCTCAGCGAGTTCATGAACACAACGCCGCCGCAGTCGGTCGAAATGTAGCCGTAGCCGGCCGCGGCCCTGAAGCCGTGCGGAACCTGGAAGGGGATGCGGATCTCTTGTCCTGAGACGACCGTCGCGCCCGGCGAGATCGGTAGACGCAAGGAGACGGTCGGGTCATATACCTCGACCACGCTCCAGATGCCGCCGGGGTTCACCAGCCGATCGAGCACGACCACCGCGGTCAGCGGCTGATCCGGCGCCAGACACGGCACGTGCACCGAGCATCCGGCAACGGGCGACTGCACGAGCATCTCAACCCGACCCGAGCCGGCGGCACCCGAGCCATCCACCGCCGTGACCGAGTAGCCGTCCCAGCCGAACGCTTGGTTCACGAACGACCCGGCCACCGACGCGGGGTCGAGCCGCCAGGAAAGATCGGCCTCGCCGGCGTTGACGCGTTCCTGGACCTGCCGCGCATCGGAGAGCGACTGCTCGGGCCACAGCGCGTGGAACCCGCCGCGGCCGTCGCCCCCGATCGTCGCTGTGGAACCCCGGAAGACAGTGAACGCCGCGAACGAACCTCCGACCGCCACGAGCAGCGCGACGACGCCCGCGGTGACGCGTCGGTTGCGCGCTTTGCGCTCGCGCCGGCGCTCGAGGCGCTCGAACGCGTCGCTCCTCGGGTCGATGCGTCGTGCGGCACGTTCCAAGATCGTTCGGGGATCACTCATCGTCGCTCTCCAGCTCCGTCTTCATGGCGGCTCGGCCCTGCGACGCCAGCGCGCGGACCGTCACCGCCTTGATCCCGAGGATCTTGCCCGCCTCCTCGGAGGGATAGCCCAGGTACTCGGTCAGCACGAGCGCGGCTGGCTGCCGAGGTGACACCGCCGCGAGGGCGCGGCCCACGGTCTCGCGGTCCTCCACGTCGGCGAACGCGTCTCGGCCCTCGACGCGGCCCACGGTTCGCCGGGCCGCTCGGCTCGCGCGACGCACCCGGCTGCGCGAGCGGTTCATCGCGGTCCGGAAGAGGTAGCCGGTGGGATCGTCCATCTCGCGGATGCGATCCCACCGCTCCCAGACGGCCAGGAACGCGTCCTGCATGATCTCCTCGGCCTCCTGCGCGTTGCCCGTCACCAGGTAGAGCCCTCGGAGCAGCCGCGCGTGGTTCCGCTCGAAGAAGGTCTCGAAGGTGTCCTCGGCGGGGTTGGGTGTGGTGAAAGGCTCGGTCACGGCGCTCTGAGAGTCGTTCATCCGGACCATGAACGCCACGAGGGTGGGCTCCGTTTAGGGCATGAAGGGAACGCCTCGGTCTTCACCGCTCATTCACGGGGACGGGGAGTACCCTCGGAGCATGTTCGGACGCGGGTGGAAGATCGCGACGGTCCGCGGGATCCCGGTGAACGTGGACTCCTCGTGGGTGTGGATCGCCGTGCTCGCCGTGTGGAGCTTGTGGTCCCGGTTCCAACTCTTCGCGGACGTGAGTAGCAGCGCAGCGTTCGGGTTCGCGGTGTTCGGGGCCGCGCTCTTCTTCGGCTCGGTGTTCCTGCACGAGCTCGCGCACGCCCTCGCGGCCCGGCTGAACGGCATCGAGGTGCACGGCATCACGTTGGTGTTCTTCGGTGGGTTCACGAGCGCCCGCTCGGATGAGAAGGGCGCAGGCCCCGCACTGCTCATCGCGGCGGTCGGGCCCGGAACGAGCTTGGTGATCGGGCTCCTGCTCGCCGCGGCGCACAACGCGGTCTGGCCGAGCGAGCCGTTGTCTGAGGCACTGCGCTCGGTCGCCGCCATCAACCTGTTCATGGCGGCGTTCAACGTCCTGCCGGGACTGCCGCTCGACGGCGGACGGATGTTGCAGGCGGCCGTGTGGAGGATCTCGGGCAAGCGGGACCTCGGCACGAAGGTAGCGGCTCGCAGCGGGATGGTGGTCGGCGTGTTGCTGCTGTTCGTCGCGGCCTACGAGGTGTCCGTCAGCAACCTGTTCGGGGCGGTGTGGATCGGGATGATCGGGTTGTTCGTCTTCCAGGGCGCGC
>JALYMB010000063.1 GCA_030773935.1 Actinomycetota bacterium
TCCCCGGCTCGCCCACGACGTTCACGAGCTCGGCCTCGCCCGAGGCCGTCACCCGATCCAGGAGCTCGTGCAGTTGCGCGAGCTCGCGCGACCGCCCGACGAACGTGGTCGGCGTGATCCGCGCCGCCTGCGCCCGCTCGCCCAGCACCCGCCTCACCCGGAGCGGCTCGGTCTTGCCCTTCACGATCGCGGGCGGCAGCGCTGAGGTGTCGAACGCATCGTCGATCAAGCGATGCGTCGTCTCGCCGACCACCAGGCCGTCGCGCGGCGCCAGCGCCTGCATCCTCGACGTCGTGTTGACGACGTCGCCGGCGACCGCCTCGCCCACCTGGGGGCCCTGGCCGAAGCTGACGACGGCCTCACCGGTGTCGACGGCGATGCGTACGGCGATGTCGGGATCGTCGCGGCGGAGCTCCTTGATCGAATCGAGGATCCGGAACGCGGCACGCACCGCTCGCACCGGGTCGTCCTCGTGCGCGAGCGGCGCGCCGAACACACCCATCACGGCGTCGCCGATGAACTTGTCGAGGGTGCCGCCGAAGGCCTCGAGGTCCTCCTTCACGCGCGAGTGGAACGGCACCAGGCTGCGGCGGACGTCCTCGGGGTCGGCCTGGTCGGATCGTTCCGTGAACCCCACGAGGTCCACGAACAGGATGGACACCACGCGGCGCTCATCTTGCGGGGGGGCGGCGGCGTCGAGCCGCGTTCCGCACTCCAGGCAGAAGCGTGCGTTCGGCGGATTCTCGGTGCCGCACGAGGGGCAGACGATCACGCACCGAGTTTAGGGGCAGCCGTCTACGCGGAGAGCCGGGAGAGCGCACGGGCCGTGGAGCGAGTCACCGAGGGCTGGGCCACCGAATACACTCCCCCGCGTGACACGGCCGCTGCGTGTGGGGATCCAGCTCCCGGAGGTCGAGCGCGAGGTCCGATGGCCGGAGTACGCGGCCATGGCCCGGACCGCCGAGGAGGTGGGCTTCGACTCGATCTGGATCGGCGACCATCTCCTGTACCGCGACGACGGCCGGCCCGAGCGAGGACCGTGGGAGGCGTGGACCTTGCTGGCCGGGCTCGCGGCCGTGACCTCGAGGGTGAACCTCGGGCCCCTCGTCGCGTGCGCCGGCTTCCACCCCCCGGGGCTCGTGGCGAAGATGGCGGCGACCGTCGACGAGCTGAGCGGCGGCCGCTTCGTCCTGGGGATCGGCGCCGGGTGGAACCGCGAGGAGTTCGACGCGTTCGGCATCCCGTACGACCGTCGGGCGGCGCGGTTCGAGGAGGCGTTCGGGATCGTGTGCCGCCTGCTGGCCGGCGATCGAGTCACCGAGGAGGGGCAGTTCTGGCGGGTCCGGGACGCGGTGCTGCTTCCTCCGCCCGCCCGCCGGGTGCCGATCATGGTGGGCAGCTCCGGCCCGCGGGTGCTGCGCACCGCCCTTCCGTGGGCCGACTCCTGGAATACGTGGTTCGACCTCTTCGGCAACACGCCCGGTGGCTTCGAACGAGAGAGCGCGAAGGTCACCGCCGCCGCCGAGGAGGTGGGGCGGGACCCGGCCTCCGTCGAACGCAGCGCCTGCGTGCTGGTCGTCGCGGACCGTGAGGCCCGGGAGCGCCCGATCCCCGACGACTGCCCCCCGCTCGAAGGTGACGCCGCCGCGATGGCGTCCGGGCTGCGCGACCTGGCGGGCGCCGGCGCCCACGAGGCCATCCTGGTCGTGAGCCCGATCACCGAGGCATCGATCCGCGCCCTGGGGCCTGCCCTCGCGGAGCTGGACCGCTGACCCGGCGGCTCGGCGAGGGCCATCCTTTCGACCGGTGTCCGTTCGGCCGTGTACCCGGGGCCGTGGAGCGGGTAGGTTGAACGGGCCCGACACACCCTCGACCCAACGGAGATCTGCCATGGCCAGACCCTCAGAGGCACCCGAGAGCGCGCTGGACCCGTCCGGGTTCGACCTGGGAGACGACCCAGGAGACGCTCAGGACCTCAGCGTCGCCGAGCGTGGCGAACGCGTCTTCGAGGTCCTCCTGTCCCGCTTCCGGACCTCGCAGCCGCGGTTCCGCATCGCCGACAGCGTGATCCGCCGCTACCACCTGTCCATGGCCACGCGCGGCTTCGTGATCCTGGCCGGCGCCAGCGGCACCGGCAAGACCTGGCTGGCGCAGTCCTACGCGGATGCGATCGGCGCCCGGGCGAAGATGGTGGCGGTGGACCCGAGCTGGTCCTCGAACGAGGACCTCCTGGGGTACCTGTCCCCCCTCGACGGCTTCTACCACCACACTCCCTTCAGCGAGTTCGTGCAGGAGTCCGCACGCGAATGGGACAGCGCGAACAACCTGGGCAAGACCGCGCGCGAGTTCCACGTGATCCTCGACGAGATGAACCTCGCTCGGGTGGAGCACTACTTCAGCAGGTTCCTCTCCGCGATGGAGCTGCGGTCTCGGCAGGGTTCGGCCAGGCTGGATCTGGCTCCCGGCCACAGCGTCGTGCTCTCACCGAACCTGAAGTTCGCCGGCACCGTCAACGTCGACGAAACGACGTACGGGTTCGCGGACAAGGTGTACGACCGCGCTCAGTTGATCGAACTGCCGCTGCGTCGCCAGGATGTCGAGGAACACCTGTCGGGGAAGCCCTATGCGGACATCGTGCTGGCGGTCACCGACGCGCTGCACGCGTTGTCGCCGTTCGGCTTCCGGGTGCTGGACGAGATCGATCAGTACGTGCACGGCGCCTCCGAGCTTGGGATCCCCTGGGAGGTCGCGCTGGACGAACAGCTCGTGCAGAAGATCCTGCCCCGTCTTCGCGGCGCGGACAGCAGCCTGGACGAGGGCCTCGATGCGTTCGTGGTTGCGCTGGGCGACGGGGAGTTCCCACTCGCTCGCGCGAAGGCGCGGGACATGCGCGAGGAGTTCTCAAGACATGGATTCGCCTCCTTCTGAGCCTGGGTCCACCGACACGGAGCTCGACCGGCTGCGGGCCGCCGTGCGCGGTACGGACCGTGGACCCGGTCTGGCCGCGGTCCTGCCCCGGCTCCAGCGCGCGCACCGCAAGAGCTTGGTCCGATACGAGCACTGGACGCAGGGAGATCTGGCTCGGCACCCGGAGCCGCGAGAGCTGATCCGCAGCGTCCGCCGGCCCGGCAACCGGGACGAGCAGGGGCGGCTGATCCATGTCTTCGACTCACGACGCGTGCTGGTGGAGGACGTGCACGAGAACCGCGTCGTGCGTCACGTCGCGCTGGAGGTGCGGAGCCGGCTGAGGAACCTGGCCGCCCAGGGTGAGGGCGATGCCGCGGGGATCTTGGAGGATCTGGACGCGGCCCTGGCCGGCGCGCCGTTCCTGCGCGAGGTGAGTGCCCTGGATGCGCGGCCCACGGTGCCGACCGCAACGCTGTCCGGGGATCCCCTGTACCGCACCGTCTTCCGGACCTGGCTCGCGCTCGACCGCTGACGCTTCAACGGTCGTCAGCGCCCGGGAACGTGGCTGCCACCCGGCCGTGCCCGGGGCCGTTCCCGTGGCCGTTCCCGTTGCCGGGGCCGTTCCCGTGGCCGTTCCCGGGGCCGTTCCCATGGCCGTGACCGGAACCGCTCCCGGTGGGCCGGTGATCGGAACCGTGCCCGTTGGAGGAGTGTCTATGCCCGGACGAGGTCTCGTGGTGGCCCGAACCGTCCTGCCGATGGTGCGCGGCTCCGCGACCAGGCGCATCGCCGGGTCCGCCTCGATGCGCGGCGGACCGGCCCGGGCCACCGGTTCCCACGAGCCTTGCCAGCGCCCGCAGGAGACCGGCGGACTCGGTCACCACACACCGGTGCAGCAATCGCCGCAGGGAAGCTCCCGGTCCCACGATGCCCAGCTGCGCCGTCGCCTGCCGGCAGGCCTGTTCCCGGGCGAAGATCGTCGGGCCGTTCACCGCCGGCCTGACGGCGACGGCGCTGCCGGGGATCGACGACACCGGCCCCGGCTCCGTCGAACGCGGGTCGGCAGAGCCTGGTTCGGCCGAACCCGGTTCCCTGCCGACCAGAGCGCTGGAAGCGGTGTCGCGCGCAGCCGCTCGAGGAGAGTTCCGCTGAGCTCCCCCGACGACCGTGGCGGGATCCGCCGCGGGGCCCGACGGCGGTTCTGGCGGCACCACCGGCTCGTTCGTTCCCGGTACGAGTGCTGACGGCGACGCGGTCGTGGTCGGAGCTCCGGCGAAGGTTATCCCCTCTCCCTGGGCAACGCGGAACGCGACGGCGGTGACCACCAACAGGAACGTGAGCGTCGCGGCAACCGCCAGCTCGAGCCCGCCGCGCCCGAGCCACGATGTGCCACCTGACGTGGGCCCGCTGGACGCGGCCGGCAACGGCGCGGGGCCGGTCGCGGCGGCGGCGGGGACC
>JALYMB010000064.1 GCA_030773935.1 Actinomycetota bacterium
TCCCCCCAACCGCTCGAGCTCGGCCCGCACGGCCGGCTGCGCCCGAGCTGCCGCGTACACCATCAGGTAGCCGCCCCCGCCCGCGCCGCAGATCTTGCCGCCCAGTGCGCCCGCGTCATGGGCGGCCGCCAGCATCGCCTCGATCGGCGTGTGTTCGGCGACGTGGGGATTCATGCGCTTCTTCGCCTCGAAGGCGTCGCGCAACATCGACCCCAGGCGGTCGGGGTCCCCGGCCTCCAGGGCATCGCGCATCGCGTAGGCCATCTCGTGCAGCTGCTTCATGCCGAGGATCGTGTCCTCCCGGCCATGGCGGTACATCGAGATCTGTGTGTCGATCAGACCGACGTTGCGCCGCACGGCTCCGGTGTAACAGAGCAGCAGGTTCCGCTGGAGACGGTCGAGGGTCCCCTCGATCGCCTGCACCGGCGTGACGCTGGCGCCCGCCGAGGAGAACTCCAGCAGATTGCATCCGCCGAACGCGGCGGCGTACTGGTCCTGCCACCCGCCGGTGATGCCCAGGTCGTCGCGTTCGATCGCATGGGCCAGGCGGGCGAGCGCGTCGGCCGTCAGCGCGCGACGGCCCAAGGCGGCCAGCGCCCCCACGACGGCGGTCACGAGGGCGGACGAACCGCCGAGCCCGCTGCCGGCAGGCGCCTCCGATCTGATCGCCACGTTCAGGCCACCGTCGACGCCCATGCGTTCGATCGCGGCCTTGGCCAGGTCCATCACCCCGTCGTACCGCGGGCCCTGGTCCAGGTGATACTCGACGAGGTGGCCGAGATCGAGTGACCGGACGCGCACCTGCCGATCGGCGCGCGGGGTGATCCTCACGCGCACCACGTGATCGATGGTGGCGGAGAGCACGGCGCCGCCATGACGATCGAAATAGTGGGGGAAATCGGTGCCGCCGCCCACGAAGCTGATGCGCAGCGGCGCGGCTGCACTGACGATCGGACCGGTCACGGTCCGTAGTCTAGGCCCCGAACGTGCGGCGGCGGCCGCGCGGCCGCGCCGGCCGGCCTCTACGCAACGCGGCGAGCGATACGCCGGCGCTGCTGCTCCGTCATGCCGCCCCACACGCCGTAGCGTTCGCCGTTCTTGAGAGCCCAGGCCAGGCATTCCTCGCGGATCCGGCAGGAGCCGCAGTAGGTGAGGGCGGGGCCCGCCTCCTCCTCGGAGATCGGGAAGAAGACGTCCGGATCGATGCCGAAGCAGGCCGCCCGATCCTGCCACATGTCGGGCGGCGACGGGTTGGCTGGGAGCGTGCGCACGTCCACGTCGGCGAACCTATCGGTCCTCACAGGCGAATCCCCCCCTCGATTGTCACCACGGCCCGACCCCGCTTCTCCGTGGACCCCCGATTCATAACAGAGTCGGGTCGGTTTCCGGAAGAGGGAGAAGGTACGCATCCTGCAGGATGTGCCCGACGCTCCTCGTCCGGATGGGGGATCTCGCGGGTGCTAGGTCGAAGGGCCCGGGGAGACGAGCGGGCTGCCGTCGGCCGTGGTGAGCCAGGCGTCGCGGGCGACCCAGCCGATGTGGACCAGGCAGGCCGTGCCCCCGCCGGCGGCCTGCGCGGCGCTGGTGACCCGACCCACCCGGACTCGATCGGCGAGCACCTCGGCGCCGGGGCCTACCTCGGCGTCGGTCCGCGCGGCTCGGATCAGCTTCGCCGGGTGTCCCAGGTTGCGGATCTTCGCAACGGATTCCTGCCCCAGGAAGCAGCCCTTGGTGGCGTCGATGAGATCGTCGAGCCCTGCCTCCGCAGGGACGGACTCCCCGGTCAGGTCCGTCGGGAACCGGGCGACGCCTCGGCGGATGCGCCAGACCTCGAGCGCGTCGTCGCCGGCCCGGACCAGCCGGGCGTCGACGAGCATCGCCTCGATCCGCGATGCATCCGCCGCCGGTACCAGCAGGTCCCGCCCCTCGCCCAGGACCGACGGACGGGAGCCGGGCCACGGCAGAGCGTCGCCGGCCGCGCCCGGGATCGAGTACAGGGCCAGATCGTCCGTGACATCGGCGAGCGTGACCGCCGAGGAGAGCACGTACGGCGACAGCAGGTCTCCCAGGGCGGTGGGCTGCAGGGGATCTTGCAGTACCACGAAGCCCTCGGCCGCCCCGACCACCACGACGTCGGCCCGGATCCGGCCGGTGGGGCCCAGGAGCAGGGAGCGGCGCGCGTGGCCCTCGCGCAGGCCGGCCAGTCCGGCGGTGAGCAGGTCGTTCAGCCAGGTCCCGGCGTCGGGCCCGTCGACCCGGAGCTTGCGGTAGGTCGAGCGGTCGGCGAACGCGCGGCCCTCGTCGAGAGCCGCAAGCTCGGCCTCCGGGGCCTCGAGGCGTTCGTGCACATCGGTCACCTCTGGGATTATCGACCCGGATGGACGTTCCGTCGGTGCTCCTGGTCACGAACGATTACCCGCCGCGCATCGGCGGGATCCAGCGCACGCTGCAGGCGCTGGTGAACGAGCTGCCCCCGGGGCGGGTCTCGGTGTTCGCCCCTGCCTGGGAGGGCGACGGGGACTTCGATGCGGCGGCTCCCTACGCCGTCCTTCGCCAGCCCGAGCCGTTCCTGTGGCCGACGCCCGACGTCACCCGCCGGGTGCGGGGTGCCGTGATCGACACGGGGGCGGAGGTCGTGCTGTTCGGGGCCACCTACCCGTTGGCCCTGCTGGGGCCGGCGCTGGCGCGCGGCGGCACGCCCTACCTGGCCGCGGCGCACGGGTTCGAGTACTGGCTGTCGCTCGTCCCGGGAACCCATGCGCTGATGCGCCGCGCCACGTCGCGCGCCTCGCGGGTCCCGGTCATGTGCAGCGAGTTCGTCGCGCGAAGGGTCCGAACGGCCGTGCCGCGCGACGTACCCGTGTCGGTGCTGTACCCGGGCGCCGACATCCAGTCGTTCCGCCCCGATCTGGACACCGCAGACCTGCGTGAGCGTCACGGCATCGGGGGGCGGCCGCTGGTGGTGTGCGTGAGCCGGCTGGTGGCGCGCAAGGGGCAGGACGTCCTCATCCACGGGATGGGGCGAGTGCGGCGCCGGGTGCCGGACGCGGTGCTGCTCATCGTGGGGGGCGGCCCGTACCTGCGCACGCTCCGGTCCATCGCCTCCGAGGCTCCCGCCGGCTCCGTGGTGTTCGCCGGCCAGGTGACCGAGGAGGACCTGCCCCGCTACTACGCGGCGGGGGACGTGTTCGCGATGCCCTGTCGCAGTCGGATGGGCGGGCTCGAGGTCGAGGGTTGGGGGAACGTCTTCATCGAGGCCGCCGCCTGCGGCCGCCCGGTGGTCGTCGGCGATTCGGGTGGCGCGCGCGAGTCCCTGATCGACGGCGAGACCGGCCTCCTGGTCGACGGGGCCGACGTCGACCGGGTGGCCGACGCGGTCGCCGACCTGCTGGCCGACCC
>JALYMB010000065.1 GCA_030773935.1 Actinomycetota bacterium
CGCTGGGCCCGAGCGTCCACACGTCCGGTCTCGGGACCCCCCACCGGAGGCACACGATGACTCGAGCGATGATCCGCCGGCGTCTCCGCGCCCTCTCCTCCGACGACAGTGGGTTCACCCTGATCGAGACCGTCATCGCCGCCACGATCATCTTCGGATCGTTGCTGTCCCTCGCCTACACGGCGACGATCGGGTTCGGCTACGAGGACCTGGCACGTCAGAAGCAGACGGCGACCGGCATCGCGGATGGGATCATGGAGCAGGCGCGAGGCCTCGCGTGGGATCGGATCACGGCAGGTCACATCGCCAGCGACATCACAGCAGCGGACCCGAACCTCGTCACGTCGTGCGCGGGTGATGCCGCCGGCACCTTCCGGCTCTTCTCGTGCACCGCATCGAGCGCCCAGCCCGGATCGGGGGAGAAGGTCGTGAAGCAGGCGACGACGCCATGCACGTCCGTCACGCCGGGATATCCGGCATGCGTGCATCCCCTGGTCCTGCACAGCGGCACGATCACCCAGAACAACATCACCTACACGTGGCGGGCGTACGACACGAACAGCTGCCCCACGACCACCTCCACCGGGTGTCCGACGGTGACCGCTGGCACGACCACCACAGGCCAGACCTCCCCTTACCGGATCACCGTCCGGGTCACGTGGGCCGGGGGGAAGAACGGTCCCAACAAGGTCGTGCAGGTGCAGAGCCTCTTCTGGTCGCCCAACGGATGCCGGAGCACGGCGACCCACCCGTTCGCGGCTCCGTGTCAGCCCTTCGTGCTGGGCGTGGCCTCGGTCCCGACGGGGAACATCAACATCGTCCAGGGGACCGACCCGAGCGTCAGCGCCGCCGTGAGCGGCTCGACGTTCGTGAGCGGCGACCTCTACACGACCGGCGTGGATTCCACCGTCCAGTCCGAGCAGCTCTCCTACGCGGCCGGCAGCTTCACGCAATCGAGCGTGCGGTTCGTGGACGGCGCTGGGCCGAGCACGGCCGGGGGTCTCGTGGCGGCCTCCTCCGCCGCCGACACCGACCCGGGCACGAGCTCACCCACGTACTCGAGCGTGATCTGTCCGGACACGACCTACCCGTGTACCGGCAATTCGATCTTGACGGGCAGCAGCAACGTCTTCCTGTTCACGGCGCCGGGCGGGGATACCGGCAGGAGCACAAGCACCACCTCGGCGACGAGCACGAACGTCTGCCCCCCACCCAGCGACACGAGCCAGGTCGATTTCAAGCCCTGCGCCGGATCGCGGATCCAGCAGGGCAGCACGAACACCCTGTCGGCCAAGCTCACGTTGAACGGGTCGGCCCCGTCGCTCGGAGCCGCCTACATCGCCAAGATCGCCGCGGCGGCGAGCAGCCCGAGCAAGACCTTCGTCGACCGCGTCCAGAACGGGCAGGTCCCGGCCGGGGTCTGCGCGCCGGTCGCGAACTCGAACGGGTGCATCGAGTCGACGGCCACCCGGAACATCGGCACGGTGAACATCGGCCAGATCCCTTCAGGGATCGTCACCCTGCCCACGGGGTGGTCCGGCGCGAGCGCATGGAACGGCTCCTACTTCTCCATCGTGGGGTACCAGGACTTGGTCTCCGCGCTCGCCGGCACCAACAGCACGGCGTCCGCTACGGGGGCCGTCGTCGCCGCCCCGACCACGTCCGTGAGCGGCAACGTGTACTGCTGGAACGGCAGCAACGGCTACAACACGGTCGCAGCCAGCTCAGCGACGGCCGTCACCTGCGCACCGCTCACGTGGTCCCAGGCGGTCAGCGGGCACACCGTCATCGTGACGATGTCGGGCACGACGGCCCCGCGCCAGATCACCACGTCGCCCTCCGCCGCGGCCGCGTCGCAGACCGACGTGACGGCACAGATCACTCCGCCCTCCGCCGTCATCCAGTACGCAGTGTCCGTGGACGGCGTGACGGTCGTGAGCCTCACCGTCACGGTCGACCTCCATACCCTCGAGGCCCGTGGCTCCTACTCCGCGGCGCCGGCGTCAGGGACGTAAGTAGATGCTACTCAAGCTGTTTCGCCGACTGCGCCGAGACGAACGGGGGATCACCCTGTCCGAGCTCCTCGTCGCGATGTCGATCCTGAGCATCGTGATGGTGATCTTCGGCTCGGTCCTCGCCTCCGTCCAGGGCGCGGTCGTCCGCCAGGATTCGCTGAGCCGCACGCTCGACAGCGCACGCCTCGGCCTGCAGCAGCTCGATCACGAGATGCGCTCCGGGAACGTGCTGTACGACCCGGCGCTGGAGAACGGCAGCGGCGCCGGGGCGGTCACGTCGTGCACGGGCTGCCTGCCGGGGTACACGCTCCGCGTCTACACCCAGACCAACAGCCTGTTCAAGTGTGTGCTGTGGAAGATCGACGCGAACCAGAACCTCCTGACCCGGGAGTGGCCACCGCTGGACACCGACTCCGCCCGCCCCTGGCGGGTCGTCGCCACCGGGATCATCAACCGGACCCTG
Source organism: Actinomycetota bacterium (assembly GCA_030773935.1). Classification (GTDB taxonomy): domain Bacteria; phylum Actinomycetota; class UBA4738; order UBA4738; family HRBIN12; genus JALYMB01. The sequence continues at coordinate 2,479 of JALYMB010000065.1, forward strand.
GGGGAGGCGGCCTGGACGCTGGACAGCGACTCCCTGAAGGGCGGCCGAACGCTGAACGTCGTGTACGCCGTCAACAACGACCTGATCCACCTTCCCGCCCAGACGGTGCGAGTGCAGTCATCCCTGACGGGCCGGAACACGTCGTACGGATACCCGGCCAACGTGTGCCAGACCACACCGAGCGGCTAGGAGGCATCATGTTGAAGCGTATCCGGGACGAAGAGCGAGGGCTCGCGATGGTCGTCGCGCTCATGGTGGTCTTCGTCGTCCTCCTGCTCAGCACCGTCGTGGCGGCGCAGTCCATCCACAACAGCGGTGCCAGCGCCTACGATCGACGCCGGCTGCAGTCCGTGGGGGCGGCGGAGGCCGGCCTCAACTACTTCTACAACTACCTGGAGCAGACGGCGGTCTCGACTCTCTCGGGCCGGTGCGGGGTCGTGACCGCAGGACTCTGCGCCAGCAATCCCCTGCCCGACACCCAGCCGGTCACGGTCGCCATCTCCCCGGGGACGGCGACGTTCACCGTCACGCCCACGTTCTACTCCGACAGCAGCGGCGTCACGCCCTTCTCCGGAACGATCACCGACAGCCTCTACCCGCGCTCCGTGAAGATCGTGTCCGGAGGTACGACGAACGGTCAGACGACGAGGACGATGGAGAGCTTCATGTCCATCGCATCCGTCTCCGGCGGATTCAAGGGCGCCGTCGTGACCAACAACTCGATCAACCTCGTCAACAGCTTCTCGATCTCGGGCTACAGCGCGAACGACGGCGATGTGTACATCACGTGCACGACGTCACCCTGCAACGCCACACTCTCCTCGGGCAACCAGACGATCAAGGGGAACGTCTACGTATCGGACGGGTCGCTGACGATCTCCAATGCGGTCCACATCTATGGCGACGTCTGGGCCAAGGGGTCGGTCATGGTCAACCATACCCAAGCCCAGGTCGACGGGGGGGCGACGTCGTCCACATCGTCTGTCGACGTCTCGAGTGGGGCGGTGACGGGCAAGGGAACGTATTGCACGACCGTCTCCGGGACGAGCCGGATCGCCGGTGGGACGGTCAACTCATGCCAGGGAGCCCCGCCGTCACCGGGCTTCCCACACCTGCTGTACGACGACACCGTCAGTCCCAACGCGGACGCGAACTGGCTGACCGGTTGCAGCAAGAGTCCGCTCGCCGACTGCTACGTCCTCAAGACCTTCGGCTCCGTGGGCAGCACCGCTACGAGCGACTGCAATGGACCAACCAACTCGGCCCGCAGCTACATCGAGGGGACGGGCTCGAGCGACTTCAACGGAGGCGCCGGGGTTCCCAGCGGGTACAGCGGCGTGGTCGTGCGCATCCTGTCGAAGTGCGAATACAAGCCCAGCAACAATGCGACGGTGAACCTGGGCGCCGACCTCGCCATCATCGCGAACGGCAGCATCACATTCGGCCAGCAGTCCAACTGGGTCGGGCAGACATCCCAGCGAAAGATGTTCCTGATCGTGCCGTGGCCGCAGAGCGTTTGCAACACGACCTCCGACTATCACGACATCTCGGTGGGCAACAACTCGAACTTCAACTCGCTGGTGACGGTCGGGCTCTACACACCCTGCACAGCGCACATGAGCAACTCGAACGCGTTCTACGGGCAGGTGATCGGCGGGAGCGTCGACATCGGCAACAACTGGACCATGATCTACAAGCCGATCGTGGTCCCGGGCGCCCTGGTCACGGGCTTCACGGAGGACATCGCGTACATCCGCGAGATCTAGGAGTGAGGTACGGCCGGCCGGGATCTGCACGGCATCCGAGCGATCCCCGGGGCCACAGGTAGGGTGCTGCGATGAGCGACGCCTGGATCCGCGCGATCGTCGCGCTCCCGTTCGGATTGGTGATCGGCAGCTTCATGACGGTGGTGGCGTCCAGGGTGCCGGCGGGGGAGAGCCTGATCCACCCCCGGTCGCACTGCCCGGTTTGCGATGCGCAGATCCGCAACCGCGACAACGTCCCGGTCATCGGCTGGCTCCTGCTGCGAGGGCGGTGCCGTGACTGCCACGCTGGCATCTCCATCCGCTATCCGCTGCTGGAGCTGGCCACGGGGCTGCTCGTCGCCGGGGCCTTCTTCGTCATCGAGGATCTGTGGCTGGCTCTCCCGCTGGCCGCCCTCCTCGCGCTGTTGCCCACGGTCGCGGCCATCGACATCGAACGTCACATCATCCCGAACAAGCTGATGTATCCCGCCCTCATCGTCCTCCCACTGCTCCTGGTCCTGGCTCGGGTGCTCGACGCACCGGTAGACCTGCGTGGCATGGCGATCGGGTTCGCCGCTTACGGAGGAGCCCTCTTCGTGGTGGCGCTCGTGTCGGGAGGCATGGGCATGGGCGACGTGAAGCTGGCGGCGCTCATCGGTTCGGTCCTCGGGGCGCTCGGCCTTCGCTACGTTGCGGTGGCGGCCGGGGTCGCGATCGTCCTGGGCGGGGTCGGGGGCGTCGTCGCGCTCCTGGCGGGGAGGGGCCGCAAGGGGACGATTCCCTTCGGCCCGTACCTGGCGGCCGGGGCAGTGGTCGCCGCCCTCTTGGGTCAGCCGATCGCCGATTGGTACCTCCGGACGTTGACCGGCTGAGCACGCATCGAGGCCGCCCCGCACGCACTCCGAAACTTCCCCAGGAAGGTGTTTGACTCCTCCTGTCGCCTACTGTTACGTGTGCATGTTCCCGTGATATGCAGTGCTCTAGGCCGATACCCCAAGCTTTCCCTGTGCTGATGTGCCACCTGTGGCAGGTGTGGCAGATGAGGAAGGTAGGCACGGGGTGGCCGAACCGCAGACGTCGTTCGTGGGAGGAAGCCTCCTGACCGTGGCCGAGGTGGCCGCGATCATGCGCGTCTCGAACATGACCGTCTACCGCCTGATCAGGGGCGGCGACCTGCCGGCGATCCGGGTGGGGAAGAACTACCGCATCCGCGAGGCCGAGGCGCAGCGGTATCTGACGGAGCGCTCTGTGCGTGTGCGGGAGGACTAGCGGGTGGCGAAGGTACGCGTCGGACTCGATATCGGCTCCACGGCCGTCCGAGCGGCGGAGGTCTCGGTCGGAGGCGGCCAGCCCTCGGTGCTTCGTGCCGCCCAGGTGAAGGTGGCCGCGGGCGCCGTGGAGAACGGCGAGGTCCGCGATCCGGGCGCCGTCGCCGAGGCGCTGCGGGAACTGTGGGCCGTCGGGAAGTTCAAGTCCAAGCAGGTCGTGATGGGCGTGGGCAACCAGCGGGTCGTGGTGCGCGAGATCGGTCTGCCCTGGCTCCCCGAGAAGGAGCTGCGGGCCTCGCTAGGGTTCCAGGTCCAGGAGTTCATCCCGATGTCCGTGGACGACGTCGTGCTGGACTTCGACGCCCTGGGGGAGTTCGAGCAGGAGGGCCGCCGGATGATCCGGATCCTGCTGGTCGCCGCCCAGCGGGTCATGGTCGACGCCGTCGTGGCGGCGGCCGAGGGCGCGAAGCTCGATCCGATCGGGCTGGACCTGGTGCCGTTCGCGCTGGTCCGTGCGGTCGGCGCCTCCGACGAGGGGATGGACCTCGAGGAGAGCGGCGACGAGGCCGTCGTCGACATCGGGGCGCACGTCACGAACATCTGCGTGCACGCCCGGGGCGTCACGCGATTCGTCCGGATCCTGCCGTCGGGCGGGCGGGACGTCACCCTGGCGATCGCACGCAGCCTGGGGGTGGAGGACGAGGTCGCGGAGCGGCTCAAGAAAGGCGAGGTCGTCGAGGGGGCGCCGCCGCCGGAGCAGGTGCGGAACGCCGCCATGTCCCGCGCGGGGAGCTTCGTCGACGAGATCCGCTCCTCGCTGGAGTTCTACACGGCGCAGGCGCAGGGAGCCCGCATCGCCCGCGTCCTGATCACGGGCGGTGGCTCGAAGCTCGACGGTCTCCTGGATCTGCTGCGCGGGCGCATCCCCGTGCCGGTGGAGCGCGGGCAGGTCTTCGGCCGCGCCATCCCGAAGCTCGACCTTGACGAGCGAGCGCTCAACGAGGCGGAGCCCGTGCTGGCGGTGGCGATCGGTCTCGCGATCCCCGGGAGGGACGCGTGACCCAGGTCAACCTCCTTCCTCCCGAGATCCGGCAGCGAACGCAGACGCGGAAGCTGACCTTCATGGTGATCGGCGCGGGTGTGGTCCTGCTGGTCCTCGTCGCGTTCTTCTACGTGGTCACGTCGGCGAACCTGTCCCGGGTCAACGAGGACATCGCCGCGCAGGAAACCAGGAACGCCCAGCTCAACTCCGAGATCGCGGGGCTGCAGGAGTTCGCGGCACTGCAGACCGAGGCGCAGGCGAAGCAGGCTCTGCTGACGGCCGCGTTCGCGAACGAGGTGTCGTTCTCGGGGATCCTGCTGGATCTGTCCCGCGTGATCCCGTCCGACGCCTATCTCACGACCTTCGCCGCACAGGTGACCCCGCCGGCCACCACCACCGCGCCGGCCACCACCGTGCCGGTGTCTGCCACACCGCTGATCGGCACCATGACGGCCGCGGGCGAGGGATCGGGGGCCGACTCGCTGGCCTCCTGGATCACACGACTCGAGTCCGTGAAGGGTTGGGTGAATCCCTGGATCTCGACCTTCTCCGAGACCACGCCCGACTCCGACAGGTTCACCTTCAACAGCGGGGCCGACCTCACGAGCGACGTCCTCACCGACCGCGCACGCCACGCCGGGGAGGTCACGACACCGTGATGAGAGGCAGACGCACGCCCGTGATCGCCGGTGTCGTCATGGCCGCCCTCATCGTCGTGGCGTTCCTGTTCGTCGTCAGCCCCAAGCGGGCTCAGGTGTCCGAGGCCCAAACGACCCTCGACGACGCCCGGACGCAGGAGCTCACGTTGCGGGCACAGGCCGCGAGCCTGAACCAGGCCAAGGCCGAGGCCCCGGCGAACCGGAAACTCATCCGGCAGGTGGAGCAGCAACTGCCACCGACGGCCGATCCCCAGGGTTTCATCCTGCTGCTGAAGAACGCCGCGGACAAGGCGGGCGTCGATCTCACCCAGCAGACCATCGGGGCACCTGCGGCCGGAGCGAACGGGGTGACCACGATCCCGATCACCGTGTCGCTGACGGGCACCTACTTCTCCCAGGACGAGTACCTGTTCCAGCTCGAGACCCTTCCGCGAGCGGCGAAGGTGGTCAGCGTGAGCCTGGCTCCCAACGGGACGGCGGGAGCCACGACCAGCTCGGGCCAGCTGACGATGCAGGTGACGATGGAGCTGTACACCACCGACTTCAGCGCGGGCCCCGGTTCCGATCCGGGCCCGACCGAGGGAACGGCGACGGGATGACCGCATGAATCTCTCCGATCGCGACAGACGGATCCTGAAGATCGCCGGGCCGGTCCTGGCCGGGATCCTCGCGCTGTTCCTGGTGTTCAACCTGCTCTCGGGGGGCGGGGAGCCCGCAGCGATCGGGCCGGTCCTGCCCACCGGCGTCACGCCGGTGCCCTCGCCGACCGGCAGCGGCAGTCCGGGACCCACCGCCTCGCCGGTGGTCGTGTTCGCGGGCCGGGATCCGTTCTCGATCCCACCGGCGTTCCCGGCGCCGACCTTCACCTCGACCTCGACATCCACGTCGACGTCCACCTCGACCTCGACATCCACCTCAACGTCCACCTCGACGGTCAGCCCCACCGAGACACCGACGACGCCATCGGGAGGCAACAGCCAGGACTTCAACGGCAGGACGGTCGTGCTCCTGGACCTCTTCCCGAGGCACGGGGTGGACATGGCGCAGGTGACCGTGAACTCCAACCTCTATCTGGTCGCCGTGGGAGATCGGTTCGCGCAGAACTTCGAGCTGGTCTCCGTGTCGGGCGACTGCGCCACCTTCCTCCACGTCGAGGAGTCCTTCACGCTCTGCACGAA
>JALYMB010000066.1 GCA_030773935.1 Actinomycetota bacterium
GCCCCGCACGGGGCCGCGGTTCGCGATCCTGTGGGTCTCCTCGGCGGGGACCATGAACTCCTCGCCCGGCTGGGCCGGCACCTCTCGGTTGCCGATCTGGATCACCAGACCCGGATCCAGCACGATCCACGTCTCGTCGCGCATCCGGTGATAGTGCACGCTGGTCTCCTGGTCGGGCTCCACGGTGATCACCCGGACCGACGAGGGTTGGTTCAGGGCGTAGGTGGAGACCTTGCCCCAGGGCTTGTCCACGATCATGTGGTCGTCTCCTTCGGCAGAGCGTCAAGCAGCGACGCCATCGTCAGGGCGGCGAGAGCCGCCTCCCACCCCTTGTTCCCGTGGGCGCCGCCGGCGCGAGCCTGAGCCTGGGCGAGATCGTCGGTGGCCAGGACCTCGAAGATGATGGGGACGCCGGTGAGTCGCGAGACCTCGCCGATCCCGCGAGCGGTCTCCCCCGCCACCAGCTCGAAGTGCGCCGTGTCGCCCCGGATCACCGCGCCGAGGCAGATGACGGCGTCGTAGTCCCCGGATCGGGCCAGTCGCTGCGCGACGAGCGGGATCTCGAAGGCCCCGGGCACCCATGCCACGTCGACGTCGTCGGGAAGCACGCCCTGGTGGTGCAGGCCGTCCACCGCCCCCTGCACCAGCCTGGTGGTGACCGCCTCGTTGAACCGGCCCGCGATGATCGCGACCCGGCGACCGCCGCCGGAGGGCGTGCCCTCGAACGTGGTCACGCGCCCTCCTCGGCGGGCAGGCCGTCCAGAAGATGGCCCATCTTCTCCCGCTTCGCGCGGAGGTAGCCGAGGTTGTGCGGCGTTGGCTCCGTCTCGATCGGTATGCGCTCATCGATCGACAGCCCGTGCCCCTCGAGGCCGGCGCGCTTCTGGGGGTTGTTCGTGAGCAGCCGCATCGTGCGGACGCCGAGATCCACCAGGATCTGCGCGCCGATGCCGTACTCCCGCTGATCGGCCGGGAACCCGAGCTCGAGGTTCGCCTCGACCGTGTCGCGGCCCTGATCCTGCAGCTCGTACGCGCGGAACTTGTGCGTGAGCCCGATCGCACGGCCCTCGTGTCCGCGGACGTAGAGAACCACACCCCTGCCCTCCTCACCGATCATCGCCATCGCCCGCTGGAGCTGTGCTCCGCAGTCGCATCGCAGAGAGCCGAACACGTCGCCGGTCAGGCACTCCGAATGCACGCGGGTCAGCACACCGGTCCCGTCGCCGATCTCGCCCAGGACCAGAGCGACGTGCGTGCGTCCGTCCACGGTGCTCTCGTACGCGTAGGATCGGAACTCCCCGTACGGCGTCGGGATCGTGGCCTCCGCCAGGCGCGCCACCAGCACCTCTCGCTTCCGGCGGTACGCGATCAGGTCGGCGATCGAGATCAGGTTCATGCCGTGCTCCCTCGCCACCCGGATCAGCTCCGGGAGACGAGCCATGGTGCCGTCCGGGTGCATGACTTCACAGATCACCCCGGCGGGGAACATCTCCGCGATCGTCGCCAGATCCACGGCGGCCTCCGTGTGCCCGGCCCGCCGCAGCACACCGCCCTCCTTGGCGCGCAGCGGGAAGATGTGGCCGGGCTTCTGGAAATCCTGTGGTCTCACGGCGGGGTCGGTGATGGATCTGGCCGTGGAGGCGCGGTCATGGGCGCTCGTTCCCGTCGTGGTCTGCGGGCGGTAGTCGATCGAGACCGTGAAGGCGGTCTCGTCGCTGTTCACCTCGGAGACCATCTGTTGGATGCCGAGCTCGTCGAGCCGCCAGGCCGCCACGGGCAGGCAGACGATCCCCCTCCCGTGGGTGACCATAAAGTTGATGTCTTCGGGCGTCACCGACTCGGCGGCCATGATGAAATCACCCTCGTTCTCACGGTCGGCGTCGTCCACGACGAGCACCATCTTGCCCGCCCTGATGTCGGCCACGGCCTCCTCGATCGTCGCGAAGACGGCCGTGTCCACGTCGGCGTCCGCCGGGCCCCGCTGCACCGTCTCGCTCATCGGTCGCTCCTTCCGAGCAGTCGCTCCACGTACTTCGCGATCACGTCCACCTCGATGTTCACGGGATCACCCGGACGGGCGGTCCCGAGCGTCGTCACCTGCAGGGTGTGGGGGATCAGGGCCAGGACGACGCCGTCCACGGTCAGAGCCGCCACGGTGAGGCTCACGCCGTCGACCGTGATGGACCCCTTCTCGACCACGTAGCGGAGGAGATCGGGGGGGACACGAGCCGTGACCCGGGCGCCGCCCGACCCGTCGAGCTCCACCGCCGAGACCTCGCCCACGCCGTCGACGTGCCCCTGCACGAGGTGCCCACCCAGACGGGTCCCCAGCGTCGCCGGCCGCTCCAGGTTCACGGGATGACCGGCGCCCAGACGCCGAAGACTCGATCGCTCGAGGGTCTCGGGAGACAGATCGAACGTGAGCGCGTCGTCGGCGCGTTCCACGACGGTGAGGCAGACGCCGTTGACCGCGACCGAGGCGCCGATCTGACTGCCCCCCGGCACCGTGCGACAACTCACGACCAGCCGATCGCCTGTGGTGGCTCGCACCTGGCCGCACTCCTCAACGATCCCGGTGAACATCGCCCTCCAATCGCAGGTCGTCGCCGATGCGCTCGACGGAGCTCAGGCTCACGCGGAGCGCCTCGGCGACCGGCGCGAACCCCGCCCCCTCCACCGCGCTCATTGCGCCCGCGCCGCCCAGCAGGATGGGCGCGAGGTAGAACACGACCCGGTCGACGACGCCGTCGCGGACCGCACTCCAGGCGAGGGTGGGACCGCCCTCCAGCAACACACCCTGCACGTCGCGCTTGCCCAGCGCCGCCATGAGGGCCCCCAGGGACACGCCGCCGTCCGCGTCGCGCTCACACACCTGGACTTCGGCGCCGGCGGACTCCCACTCCGCGCGGCGGCGGTCGGGAGCGCGCTCGGTGGTGGCTACCAGGGTCGGCACCGAGCCGTCGAAGAGACGCCCCACGGCGGGGAGGCGTCCCGAGGCGTTCACCACCACGCGCAGGGGGGGAGCCGCCGACGCGAACCGCGGATCCCGGACGGTCAGGGACGGGTCGTCGGCAACGGCGGTGCCCGCCCCCACCACCACCGCATCCGCCCAGGCCCGCAGGCGTTGAACGTCGGCACGAGCCTCCACCCCCGTGATCCACCGCGACGACCCGTCGCTCGCAGCCGACTTCCCGTCCAGGGAGGCCGCCATCTTCAGGACGACCGATGGAAGACCGGTCCGCACGTGGGTCAGGAAGGCCGCGTTCTGGCGCTCGGCCTCCTCGGCCAGCACCCCGGCGGCAACGTCGATCCCGGCTGCCCGGAGCTCGGCGATGCCGGGCTCCGCCGGCCCCAGGTTCGGGTCGGACGCGGCCACGACGACACGGGCCACGCCGGCATCGATGATGGCGCGGGTGCACGGAGGGGTCCGTCCGTAGCGGTTGCAGGGCTCCAGGCTCGAGAGGAGGGTCGACCCGCGGGCTCGGTCACCGGCCCGCCGCAGCGCGACGATCTCCGCGTGCGGTGTGCCGGGACCCTCGTGCCAGCCCTCGCCGAGGACCTCGTTCCCCCGGGCCACCACGGCACCCACGAGCGGGTTCGGGGACACACGGCCCCAGCCTCGCTCCGCGAGCTCCAGGGCCCTGTGCATCCGCCGTGCCTCGTCCACCGTTCTCCCCTTCCGGGGCGGCGGTGGGGACGCACGAGCCGAGCGGCGGCGCACGGGCGCCACCGCGTCGCTCGTCTCCTCCCATCCCGACTTTCACGGTCGGTCCCGGAATCTCGCCGGGTCAACCCCCGCGTGGCTCGCGAGGGGTCGCGGACTATCACCGCCGGTGGGGAATCGCACCCCGCCCCGAAGACGAACTTCGTGCACCCAGTATAGGCAGGGCCTTGAACTGGGGGTCAACCCCGGCGTCGGAGCGTGCGGCCGGCCGACAGCTACGGCATCCGGCGATCGACGGCGTAGGAGGAGCCGCCGTCGCGCTTTGCGAACTGCTTCATCTCCGTGGCGACGGCGACCGCCTCGCCGTAGTGGGCGAAGGCCCGCTTGGCGGTGGTGGCGATGCCGATCGAGATGGCCACGAGCGGGATGTCCTGCATCACGCCCTTCCGGTCCTCCATGCGGACAGAGCCCTTTGCGATGTCCTCGGTCTCGTAGAACTCGGCCAGGCTCCCGTCGAAGCGTTCGCAGATCCGCTTGGCGATGTCCTCGGCGACCTCGGTCGGGACGACGGCGACGAAGTCGTCTCCCCCCACATGCCCGACGAAGCTCTCCGCGCCGGCGAACTCCACGACGGCGTCCTGGATCGTGCGGGCGGTGGACTGGATGACCCGGTCCCCTCGCACGAAGCCCTTCTGATCGTTATAGGTCTTGAAGTTGTCGAGATCGCAGTACAGGACCGCGAACGGCCGCGCGTCGCGCACCTGGCGTTCGATCTCCTCCTGGATCCGGATGTTGCCGGGCAGACCGGTGAGCGGCGACAGGTTGCGCATCTCCTTCGCGCGTCGAAGCGTGCCCTTCACGCGCGCGAGCAACTCGATCGGATCGAACGGCTTGATGATGTAGTCGTCCGCGCCCGACTGAAGGCCGGTGACCTTGTCCGCCGAGAGCGCCTTCGCTGTGAGCATGATGATGCTGGTGTTGGCCGTCTGGGGGTTCTTCCGCAGGCGGGCCGCCACCTCGAAGCCGTCGATCCGAGGCATCATCACGTCCAGAAGAACCAGATCCGGGCGCAGTGCGCCGGCCTTCTCCAGAGCCTCCTCGCCATCACCGGCCACCGCGACGTCGTAGCCGGCCGAACGCAGGTTGACCTCGACGAAGCGCGCGATGTCGGGATCGTCATCCACGACGAGGATCGTCTCCGGCATCACGCACCTCCTCTCCCGCTCTGGGCCTCGTCCCGCTCTGGGACTCGGCGCTCGTCAACTCGGCCAGTGCCCGGGCCGCGGCCGCGACGTCGGACGCCTGGAATATAGCGGAGGCCGCCACGAGCACGTTCGCGCCCGCGTCGAGTGCCCTCGTGGCGTTCGCGGTCGAGATGCCGCCGTCCAGCTCCACATCGGCACGAAGGCCCCGCCGCTCGAGCTCCTGGCGCACCTTCTGGACCTTCGGCAGCACCTCGGGGATGAACGGCTGACCGGCCCAGCCGGGATACACGCTCATGATCATCACATCGTCAAGGTCCTCCAGATAGGGGAGGGTGCGCTCGATCGGGGTCTCCGGGCTGAGGGTGAGCCCCACGCGCATGCCGGCGCCGCGGGCCTTCGCGATGACCGGAGCAGGGTCGGGGACGGCCTCGACGTGGAAGGAGACGATGTCCAGACCCGCCTCCGCGAGATCGTCGAACAAGGTCTGTGGCGATTCCACCTGGAGATGACCGTGGAGGGTGCGCGCGGTGACCGTGCGCAGCGCCGCCACCACCGACGGTCCGAATGACAGCGGGGGGACGAACCGGCCGTCCATCACGTCGATGTGGATCACCTGCGCGTAGGGCTCCACCAGACGTACCTGGTCGCCGAGGTGGGCGAGGTCGGCGGACAGGATCGACGCGGAGAGCTTCGCCACGCCGCCATCGTACCGGCGGGCTCAGTCGCGGCGGCGGAAGGCGGCCGCGAACATCGCGTCGCTCCCGTGACGATGGGGCCACAGACGCACGCGCTCGGCGGGACCCTCCGGGCCCTCGATCTTCACCGGCTCGAGATCGGGGCGATGGGCCAGCAGTGCGTCGCAGGCCGCGTCGGTCTCGGCACGGGGAAACGTGCAGACCGAGTACACGAGTCTCCCCCCGGGACGGAGCTGATCGGCGGCGGCCGCGGCGATGGCCACCTGCAGCCGCGCCAATCCCGACAGCGCCGTCCGCTCGGCCCGCCACAGGAGCTCGGGCCGGCGACGGGCCGAGCCGAGCCCGCTGCAGGGCGCGTCGACCAGTACCCGGTCGAAACCGTCACGGAGCGCGGGAGCGCGCGCGTCCTGAGCGAGGACGCTCGCGCGCACGTGGAGGCGGCGGACGGCGGCGGCCGCCACCGAGGCGCGGGACGGGTGGATGTCGCCCCCCACGGCCAGGCCCTCGTCACCCACCAGGCAGGCGATGTGGGCGAGCTTGCCCCCGGGCCCGGCGCAGACGTCGAGGACCCGCTCTCCAGGCTGCGGGTCGAGCACGCCC